>NZ_JBYKYF010000083.1:10231-11106 GCF_057736855.1 Sporomusa sp. | reverse complement strand
GGAAAAGCAGGGTAGGTATATCCCCTGCTCCACTACACTTTATGCTTTACCCCAATATTTGACAAAGAACCACAAAAAAGCATTTGTGTCCATCATTTCATATGGTCACAAACGCTTACTCTTACTGATATGGCGGAGAGAGAGGGATTCGAACCCTCGGTACCCTTTCGAATACACACGCTTTCCAGGCGTGCTCCTTCAACCACTCGGACATCTCTCCGTGTGCTCTCAACAGAAATTAATTATATATTATTTTCTTTATCAATGCAAGCGGTAATTATTGAAAGTTTATCATCAGACAAACTTTCCTGCAATTGATGCTTTTTTATTATACATACTATCCAAAAGATTGTCAAGTTGTTTAGTAAATAGGATTATAATAGATCCCTGCCGCCAATTATGAACGACAGGGATCTTGTTGATTACTACGCTTTTTTAAATACCTTTTTCAAACCGAACTTACCCTGTTGGATATCGTCAAATATCGTGTACACTACAGGAACTACAACCAACGTAAGAATGGTTGAAGTTACTAGACCGCCGATAATGGCGTGAGCCATCGGCGCCCGGGCTTCGGCGCCTGGTCCAATACCTAAAGCCAGCGGAATCATACCAAAAATCATTGCCGCTGTTGTCATGATAATCGGACGCATCCGTTGTATGGCGGCTTCCACTAATGCTTGGTTGCGCTCTACACCTTGGGCCCGACGCTGTTTCGCGAAATCCACCAGCAATATAGCATTCTTAGTTACCAATCCCATCAGCATGATAATCCCGATAAGAGACATCATGCTAAGCTCACTGCCCATAAGCAAGAGACCGATAATCGCTCCAATGATAGCCAAAGGCAAAGCAAGCATAATAGCAAAAGGATC
>NZ_JBYKYF010000083.1:0-10221 GCF_057736855.1 Sporomusa sp. | reverse complement strand
CAAGGTAGCTTTCAAACTGGGCTGCCAAAACAAAGAAGATAAACAATACCGCCATGCTCAGTGCTAGCATCATGCTGCCAAAAGCTTCATTCATCGATTTTGTCTGGCCGGTAGCTACAAATTGATAGCCGTCAGGCATATCGATCTCGGCTACTTTTTTATTAAACGCTTTATTAAATTCGCCCAAAGTAATACCACTTAAATTGGCCGAAATGGTAATTTGCTGCTGCTTGTCATAACGTTTAATCTTGGCCGGGCTAGTAGCATAGACAGTACTGCTTACTTGCGACAGCGGCACCATAATGGCCTGCCCGTCTTCACCGCGAGCGGTTCCGGAAAGATATACCTTGTTTACATCAGTTAAACTCCGCCGTTCTTCGGGATCTAAAATGACCCTGACATCGTAGGAGTCGTCGCCTTCCTTGTACTGAGTCACAACCTTGCCGTTGAACATGGTTTGCAATGCATCGGCAATGCTTGCTGACGAAATCCCTAAATCGGTTGCCCGATCACGATTCACGATGAGCTGAGCATCAGGATTACCGGCTTCATAACTTGACGATACTTCGACCGCTCCTGGAATGCTAGCCACCACTTGCTCTACCTGCTCAGCAATCTCCGCTAAAGTATCCAGCGACTGCCCCTGAATAACCAGCGACACTGGTTTACCGCTTGATAGACCAGATTGCTTAGACACGCTAATTTCTACTCCAGGAATAGCCTTAAGACTTTGGCGTAGGTCGGCAATAATCTCATTATCGCTAAGACTACGTTCCCCCTTAGGCACAAGTTTAGTAAAAATACTAATCTCATTGGCATTGGTCACACTATACGTCATGGTGACTTCTGGTATCTCCCGAATCATTTGCGACAGGGTATCAGCCATATCTGCTACAGCGTCAATACTCATACCAGGGTCAACCGTAGCAGTAACCGTAAACTCCGCATTATCGGCATCAGGAACAAAGGTAGAACCAAGTAACGGTATAAGCATCAAACTGCCGATAAATAAACCAATGGCTACCAGCATAACTTTACGGCGCTGCCTTAGTGCTTGCCGCAAAAACTCACCATATTTGGCCGTTAACTCATCAAACTTGCCATTCCACTTCCACCAAAGTTGTCCCCATTTGCTAGTACCTTTGATTTCGGTATGCTCTAGATATTTCGATGACAACATCGGTGTTAAGGTAAAAGCCACAAACAAGGATACTAACACACTAGCTGCCACCGTAATACCGAATTCCTTAAAAAACTGCCCGACAATACCGCTCATCATACCTACCGGCAAGAATACAGCTACCAAAGTAAAGGTAGTGGCCATTACTGCCAGC
Organism: Sporomusa sp.; assembly: GCF_057736855.1. Taxonomy (NCBI): domain Bacteria; kingdom Bacillati; phylum Bacillota; class Negativicutes; order Selenomonadales; family Sporomusaceae; genus Sporomusa; species Sporomusa sp. The sequence goes on along the minus strand of NZ_JBYKYF010000083.1, from coordinate 8,887 downwards.
CCAATTTCAGAGGTGCCCTCCAGAGCAGCCGCTATTTTATCTTTTCCCATTTCCAGGTGACGCACAATATTTTCGATAACCACAATGGCGTCGTCAATCAACAAGCCAACAGCCAGTGATAAAGCTAATAACGACATAGTGTTCAGGGAAAAATCAAGCGCCTTCATAACCAGAAACGAAGCAATAACTGAAACAGGTATGGTGATACCAGCAATAATCGTGCTTCGCCAGTTTCCCAAGAACAGAAAGACAATGGCGACAGCTAATAGACCACCGACAACTAGGTTAAACTCCACATCTTCTACCGATTCTTTGATGGTTTTAGAATTATCGCGAACAACAACCAGGTCAACCCCTGCAGGTAATTCCTGCTTAATTTTTTCTAACTGCTGTTTTACCTCTTCAACCGCTTTTACCGTATTGCTGCCTGACTGTTTCATGATATCAATACCCAAAGCCGGAGTATCATTCACCTTGGTTATTGTCGAAACTTCTTCAGTAGTATCAATTATAGCAGCAATGTTTCTCAAATATAGCTGCACTCCGCCACGGGTTCCCACAGGAATATTAAGAAACTCAACTGGCGAAGTAATTTTTCCCACCGCTCTTAAGTCTGTTTCCTGTTGACCATTGGACACTTTACCACCGGGAGAATCAATATTTTCGTTCTTTAGACTTGTCAGCACTTCGGGAATCGTAAGTCCGTAGGCCGACATTTTGTTATTATCCAACTGAATCTGAATTTCACGGTCCAGACCGCCTTTGATATCAACCGAAGCAACCCCATTAACGGCCTGCAGGCGGTCGGTAATAAGGTCTTCGGCCAGTACCGTCAGTTCCCGCTGACTCAAATTGCCGGTTAGAGCAATGGACATAATGGGGGTATCGTCTGGGTCAAATCGTAAAACCGTAGGCGTTTTGGCCTCATCCGGCAAATTGGCCTGAAGGCTGCCGATTTGATCCCGTACACTCTGTGCAGCCGCATCAGCATTGGTTTCCATGGTAAACTGAATGACGGTTGTCGACACCCCTTCACTTACCGTAGACATAATATGATCGACCCCAGCCACCTTACCGACGGCTTCTTCTACCTCTTGAGTAACCTTGGTTTCTACTTGTTCCGGCGATGCTCCGGGATATAGAACATTTACCGCAACAACTGGTATTTCAACATTCGGATATTGGTCAAGATCCAAAGACAGGTAACTCACCGCGCCCAACACGACCAGTGCCAAAATAACGACTGTCGCAAATACTGGGCGCTTAATGCTAATCTCTGTAAGTTTCATAGCTTCTCCCCTACTCTATGGCACCACGTGCACAGTGTCACCATCTTTGAGTCTGCTCACGCTGGTGATAATTACTTGTTCACCTGGCTCTAACCCGGATGTTATTACAATGGCGCTACCTGTTACTTCACCAATCTCCACTTGCTTACGGACGGCTTTGCCATCTTTTACCGTGAATACATAGTATGCGCCTTGTTTTTGGATCACAGCCGTTTGCGGAACTGTAAGCTGCTGAACACTCTCACCAGTAACCAACTGCACATTGACAAACATGCCTGGCTTTAATTCTCCACTGGCATTATCAATTTTAATCTTGGTGCGAAACATTCTACTTGCTGAACCCGCTTCCGGATTCATGACCTCTACCACACCGGAAAAAACTTTACCAGGATATGCATCTACCGTAATATTAGCCTGTTGCCCAATTTGGATACGCCCCAAATCTTTTTGTTCTACATTAATCACCGCATACATTTGATTAATATCCTGCACTACCATCAAAGCAGCTCCTGGCGAAACTACCTGGCCAACAGTCACGGTTTTATTAGCCACCACACCATCAACCGGTGAACTAATTACCCCATAACTAAATTGCTGCTGTGCATTACTTTGAGTCGCCACCGCACTCGATACATCGGCCTCGGCTGACTTTAACTTAGCTTTGGCATTATCCAGTTGCTGTTCAGAAATAGCGCCGATATCAGCCAGTTGCTTATAGCGATTATAATCATTTAGCGCTAACTCATAGTTAACTCGCGCCTTTCTTACTGCATCAGCGGCTTGCCGAGCCGTATTGTTTAACTCTACGGTTTCCAATTTGACCAACGCGTCACCGGTTTTAACGGCTTGTCCTTCCTGTACCAGCACCTGTTCCACCCGACCGGAAATTTTGGCACTCACAGTGGCCGATGTTTGGCCTTCCAAGGTACCATTTGCGGATAGGCTAGGTACAGTTTCACTATAGCTGGTTTCGGCCACTCTGACACTTATGCCATTGTCAGCCAGGTTAGCTTGGTCTTTGCTGCCAGCAAATACGCCACTGCGAAATAACAAAGCCACCCCTACCACGAACATGAGTGGAATTATCCAGTGCTTTGGTTTCCATATTTTCATTAAAACAGACCCCCATCCCAAATTTACTGTTTTCAAATTACATACCTACCAGTCGGTATGTTTTGACCAAAAAATTTAGCGCTCCATAACTGGTGATAATCGCCAATTTGATCGTTTCCGGTGATGCCATAACTTGCTCTAATTTTTCAATAACATCCAAACGTTATCCAGCATGCGTTGCCGCATGGCTTGTGACTGAAAATGAGTCCCTAACGATAGCAGACCATTAGTCATGGCAAGAATATTAGCTGCTAGCGCATAGCTGTCAAAGCCGCTCTTGATTTCACCTTTTTCCATAGCCATATTAAGTTTTTGGGCAAACCTCTCGCAAACCGAGACACGACCTGCTTCTATCCGCTGCTGAATGTCAGGAAACTTGCCAAGTATTTCGATGGCAAAATGAGCACAATCCACATGGTATTGGCCATCTATTCCCAGCAAATGTTTCGCATATTGTTCTGGCGTTTTTTCTACAATCAGGGCATAGAGTATATCTCGGATACCATTATTAGTTCCCAATAATTCGCTATATTTAGCATCAAGGCGGTCTAACAGATGGTGAAACGCTACTTGCAGCAATTCATCTTTGCTAGAAAAATAGTGGTAGATGCCTCCTTTGGTAATGTTAACCTCATTTGCGACATCCATAAGCGAAACCGATTTATAGCCGCGAGTTAAAAATAAGCGCAAAGCGGCTATAATAATATTTTCTTTTGTCATTCCATCATCTGCCTTCTGGAAGTAGTAACATACCTACCAGTCGGTATGTTACTACTATTATCGCTTATATACTAAGTTATTGTCAACATTAATTTCTTGTTGTCGACTAGTCCTATTGTAAAAAAAATACGCCCAGCCGGACGTTAAAATAATATATTGATTTTTCTTCCCTCTTTCGGCTGAAGTTCTTTCTCTAACAAATTCTTAAATGCTGTTTCTGTTTTTTTCTTAGCTGAATAAGTTTTTTCGTCATATTGGTTTTGCAGTTGGGGTTTTAAACTGGGAAATACTCGAGTAACCCTGTTTACTCTCAAAACACCACCCCCATATTTTTCCGTTTATATTCGCTCTTTGGGATTATTTTCCTGCAGGGGGTAGCTGTTTTTTTACTAGTTATGCCGTGCAAATAAAAAACCGCTAGCGCCAAACCACAACGCTAACGGTTTTTACATCCCATGTATTTTGCATCTAAAAGTTCATTTGCCTGACAGGGTTACTACATGATCACCCTGCTGCGATTAAAGTGGATTATCGGAGCCATCTGTGGAAATGTTCATGGTTTGGGTAAATAAATTGATTACAGGTACTAAAAAAAGATAAAATGCATATAGGATAAACCCTGCATCTGCCGATAAGGCTGCTGCCGGAACGGCTCCGGCGATATTCCATGGGATAAGCGGCGAAATTACAATTACGGTATTCTCAAGATCAAGCGCCAACCGGTAGTTGCTAAGCCGTTTTTTTTCATAAAGTTTGTGAGTAACTTGATGAGTAAGCATAACTGCCAGCGTTTGGTTACAGCTAAATGCGGCTGTAGCTAAACTTGCCAGAATCATCGTAGGATAGGCATTGATTTTCTGGCAAAGTCTTTCAAAAAAGCCTTCCACATCCTTCAATAAACCCGTTCCCTGGAAGATTCCCGCATAGGCAGATGATATGAGTACAATCGCAGATACTTTCACCATGGATAATAAACCGCCACCCTGGATTATGTCAGCAAAAAAACCGCTTTTATCCGGAGTGTATCCTGTAATAATATAACGCAGTATTTGCAGAAATGAAATATCTTGAACAAACATAGCAATAAGGATTCCCGCTACAATGCTAATACTCATCGATAACTTCACATCAACCTTAAATAAGGCAAGAAGGAGAATCATGACGGCCGGAAGCACTACAACCCAATCAATATGAAAAGCCGCCACAATTTCATCACTAATTTGGTTATCATAAACAGCCAGCGGATTAGTATGTGATACATACAAGTACCCTATAACCGACAGTGCAAACGGCAGCCATGCCGTTTTCGTCATGTTGGTGATATTGGTATACAACTTAGTCTGAGTTAAGGCTGCTACCAGATTGGCACTGGAAGACATAGCCGAGCATCTGTCGCCAAAATAAGCGCCGGCAATAATTGCCCCTGCGGCCATATTGGTATTCACATTGCCGGTCTGCGCCAAAACCATAAGCACTACCCCTATCGTTCCTACAGTCCCAAAAGAAGTGCCAAGCAGGAAAGAAACAAGACAGGACAACAGAAAAGCCGATACGATAAAATAATCTGCACTCATATACGATATGCCGTAATATACGATGAAAGAAATGGTGCCACAAGCTCGCCAGACAGCAGTGATAGCACCAATGAGTACAAAAATTTTAATAACAATCAGGGATTTTTTTGAACCGCTAATCATCATATGCAGTAAACTAGTCAAAGCAAACCCCCTGCGGAGAGATACCAAAGTAAAACAACCAAGCCCTAACAGCAGCGGGTAAATAATTGATACATCGTTATATAGGCTAACAAGCAAAGAAACAAAGAAAAGAATAAATACCAATATCGTGTCCAAAAACATCATCTCTCTTACGTCAAATGTCGAATGATCTTACATAACATAATCATTATACCAGAATTAAAGCTAAAGTGGCATAACCTGTAAAGTAACCAAATTTACTTATAAATCAATTGTTTTAACATTTTCTCAGAAAACTGGTTTAATCTTATCGCACATTCGTTAATTCAAGCATACAATACGATAGCTATATCATTTTTGGCATGCAGCATCGACAACAATCTACCGTCAAAACATGTAGGGAAGAATAGGAGCTTGGATTATCAACCTATTCACTTTTTATTCCCAAATTTTAAAATACCGCTTGTCAAAAAAATTGGAATAAGGAGGATGGTTATGAACTTTAGAAATTTTGGTAACGGGTTTGGTAGTGCATGGATTCTAATAATACTTATTATTCTTATTCTGCTATTTGCCTTTGTCGACAATGATATTACCGATTGCAATTAAGCTTTAGCACCATATCATAACCTTAATGCGGGCGGGTTGAAGGTTTTCAACACGCCCCTCGCATTGGCCCTAACAAATAAGCTTCAATCTTACATGTTTGTTACCTGTTCGCACTTTCTTGGCTACCATCCAGCAAAATGATATGTCATATACTTGATAATCTGATGGTTGGATAGTTATACTAAATAATGTTGGATACTATATAAGATAGGTTGTGGTAATTTGGGAACCATTAATTACATAGAATGCCTGGGGTATTTTGCTTCGATTTTAGTCGCTATTTCTTTTTTAATGAAATCTATGTACAAACTACGCTTGGTAAATACATTAGGTGCCATTTGCTTTGTTATTTATGCTGTTATGATTAAAGCTTTCCCAGTGGCCTTAATTAATTTTTTTATTGTTTGTGTAAATGCATATTATTTAATCAAAAAGAAAGATCCTCTACAAGAGGTGTAAATTATATATATAGTAACCAGTTATTATTTTAGTTAGCTTTAGAAATGAGAATAGATATCCTAAATAACTATTTAAAATCAAAAAGCCCCAGACCGGAGTCCGGGGCAAATCATACATCCATCAAATAAATACAAAGAAAAGAATAATAATTATAATCAAGATAATCCATATTCCTCCAAAAAATATATCTCCCCGTACATTATCCATCAAATCTCCTCTTCACTACACGTTTGTATATCCTATGTTAATTAAAATACATTGGTGACAAAAAGCCACTCCGCACTAGGACAGGCGGCAAGTAAACCAGACCATCCCTGTTCATGGAGAAATAACCCCAATACATAAAGCCTTCGCGCATTGCGAAGGCTTTATGAGTAAGCAGCTTTGGATCTGAAGCGCATCCATCACTGGCCTGACAGTGACTGCTATTGTACTCGTATTTGTAACGTACCCTATCCTCTTTTCCCACTACATTAAGTAACTTTTGTTCCCACCCATTCGGCGCCGACCAGTCACTGAAAACCAGGCTATTCCTGTCCCCAATATACCGGATAGCCCCACAAACATGAATCCCCAAAGCATACCGGCCCAGTCGCTGATCATTCCCACAAACAACGGTCCTAAAAACATCCCCATACCGTAAATAGTCTGGAAAAATCCCATCGCCGTAGCTTGGCGGTCACTGGCTATATCCCGAATACCCAGACCCATAAGAATTGGGAAAACCATACCTCGTGCGAAGCCGGCTATCGCCTGGGTTATAAACAAAGTCATGATATCAGGAACATAAGGAATAGAAAAACAGCCAGCAGCCATAATCAAAAATCCCACCGTCACCAATAGACGCTCACTAAAAAACCGTAAGAAAAAAGTCGCGCTGAGTAACGAGGCCACTATACCAGGCAATAAATATATCGTTGGCAGCAGCCCAATTTCTGCATAACTTGCACCAAGATTTTTAGCTACCAGCGGCGCAAAGCCAAACACCGTTCCGAAACTGATCACCTGGATCAGCAGACCTAACAGTGCCGGCATAGCGAGCGACCGATCGCAGGCCATCGCCATAATCTCGCGGGTGTTGACTGGCTTACGCTTTTCTTGCGTGTACTTTTCTTTAATTGCTGCATTGGAGACCAAAGCCAACACTGCAATCAGAGCTGCCAGCAAAAAAACTTGTTCCTGGCCATAGTATTGGGCGACCAGACCGCCAACAATCATGGCTGACATCTCACCGGAATTAACGACAGCCGTCACTATGCCCATAACCCTGCTGCCCTCTTCAGGCGGATAGCACATCGTAAATAATACTGGCTGCAGTACCCAGCCAGTGGCAGCAACGCCGGATAAAAGCCGAAAAAAAAGCAGCGAATATACATCGCGGAAAAGCCACATACCCAGACTACTCACAAACGCGAGAATGGTACCGACAACCAAAAAAATCTTACGGCGCCCCAATCGATCTGATATTATTCCCAGCGGCAGACGCAGTAGTACCTGAGTCAAACCATAAGATCCCAAAATCACGCCAATCATTTGATAACTCGCACCGAGGTGTTTAGCATAGGCCGGCAGTATAGCTATGTAGGAATAAATTGAAAACCAGTATAGCCAAATCGACAGCCCCACGATTATGCGTTGTCGTACAATTTGCATATTATCTCCTCTAAATTTTCCCGCTAAGAGTAACGGTGTTAAGTCAACTATAATAAATACATTTATCAACAAACCCAAAGAATCCTGCCCGCTTTTTATAAACTTATCAGGAAATCGGTTTCTCAAATGATAGCGTAAGTAAAATCACCTGAAAACGCAACAAGGCGAGGTTGCCGACAATTTTCAATATCTTATCATTATAACATAGCCCGAATTATGAAGCGGAATATTGCCTGCGCCATCAGTTTTCCAGGTTTATCTGCATAGATTATCCCTAAGCGAACATACTAACAATGGGATAGTCTAATTTGTAACAGCCAAGGAGGCGATAGGCTATGGAAGCAATAGCAATTGCGTTATATGTTATAGCTGGCATATGTTTTTTAGCTGTCGCATTCTATGATTGGCTTTCCTATCCCTGGCAATAGGGGCGTACGCCCCTTACCATAATTATCTTCTTGTACGTTTCTACCAAGTATTGTTACCCTTGACCGCATTAGGAAGAGTAACCATCTAATTCATTTTGCTTTACACACCAAAAAATAAATACAATTAGCCATAATTAATAATAAAATAATAAATTTACTGGCGGAGAGGGTAGGATTACCTGCTCACTATACTATACTGATTGATTAATAAATATAAACAAATTTAACTTCACATAAAATAGTATACTTAAAAAGAAGGAACGAAGTAATAATTTGTGGAATTACATCTTATGTTGTTGCACCATACCAAAACAATAGGAGGAAAATAATGTCAAATGTTACAATCTTTAGAAATTATTTGAGGAAAATAGACTTAAATGCAGAGGAATTTAAATTAGATGATGGAAGTACTTTTTTTCGGTTCCGTCAAAGCGTCAAAAATGGTGGCACATTACTTCTTATAATCGCATTCAGTCTTGATGAAAGATTGGTTGATTTTAAGATATATGATCTTGCCAAAATTTCTGATCCGCTAAAAAGAGAACCGCTGCATCGATTACTTAATGAATTAAATGCTGATTACCGTTTTACAAAGTTTATCGAAATCGACGGGGACGTTTCGGCTTCATATTCTATGTTCTTAAAACCCAATGAAGCAGACCCAGAAGAAATCTTAGACATGATGGTTTCAATTTTTAGAACGGTAGAAGAATCCTATTCAAAGTTTATGAAAATTCAATGGGCATAATTTTATATAGAAGTAGATAACCCCATCTTCTTACATAACGGGAATAACCCTTTTTTCATGCCAAAAATATACATAAAATCAAACCATTAAATCGTAAAGAAGGCAGAAGCCTTCTTTCAGGCTGTCGACAAAGTATTGTCGATAGCCTTTTTATTTATTATGATTATCTGT
>NZ_JBYKYF010000450.1:0-1782 GCF_057736855.1 Sporomusa sp. | reverse complement strand
CGGCCAACTTGCCAATCAGCAGCATAAAAGCGGGTATCAGCGGCGCTGTCACCAACATGAGCAACCCTGAAGTCCAATCCAGCGGCCACACCACCAGGAGGATACATACCGGAATACATGCGGCCTTAACCAACTGAGGCAAATATTTAGAAAAATAGGCATCTAGCTGCTCAACGCCCTCACCAACAATATTAATCACTTCCCCGGTTGGCTGATGCGCCAGTGTTACCGGTCCAAGATTCAGCAAATGACTCACCAACCGCTGCCGTAACCTAGTCTTAATGACTGCTGCCAACTTACAGGCCGACACGCCCTCCAGATATGTAGCAATAGCCCGTAGCAATACAATACTAATTAAAAACCATAACAATCCGCTTACATCTGCCAGCTGTTGTTTACCTAAAAACAGTCTGTCAATGACTTGTGTAAGATAATAGGCCTGAACAATGGCCATCAGGCCGCCACCAGCACCCAAAGCGGCCACTGCCGCTAACAGATGAGGTTCCCTACCTGCCTGGCGACCTAACTGCCTGTCAATCAAAATCGCTCGCCTGCCTTTAAAGGGAAAACCGCCATATGGCGGTTTTCTCGCTATCGTCTTGAACAATATATACTACAATACCTTGTATATTCCTGCAGATTATCCAACTTTTTTCACTTAGTTACTAAACAGTAAAGCGGAATTGCGCCCAACGATTTGCAATCCCGCTTTTGTTCAGTTTTCTTAATTCTGCGGCATGGGACCAGTTTCTTCTAGCTGGTCAATATCCACATGCACGGTATTATGTTTTTCGAGATAAGTTACATAGGCTGTATTGCTGCCTTTATCAACATTTTCGATCCAGACATAATTATTACGGTATTTTACGCCAATAGTATCCGGAGACTTGAGAATTTCTTCGGCTCGCGACGCATCCATGAAAACCACTCCTTTTTACGAGTAGTATTTCACCTAACAGCAAACTTATGCTGATAGTTGTTTCTGCCAGAAACTGATCCTTATTGTACCATTGATGAGCTGAAAGTATCACAACTGATTAGGCTTTCGCTTTTCCGGATGCTATCGTCAGCCTACGCTATACCGACAAAGGCGGACAATCTTCCCTAAGCAGTCCAAATACTTCCAGGTCAACATATTTGCCTCCCAAAAAGGCTGCTTTCCGCAGAGTCCCTTCATACTGGTAACCACAGCGTTCAGCTACACGCCGGCTGGCTAGATTACCAGTCACCACCGTAACTTGCAGACGGGGAATGGGTTTTGATTCAAACAAAAAGGCAGAAAACAATGCCAGCGCCTCTCCCATATAGCCTTTGCCCCTGTCTGCCCGCTTAAAGATTTGGTACCCAACTTCATAACCAGCGCGGTAATCGGCATTTCTAAAATAGATAATTTCACCAACAATGTTGCCGGCATGATTTTCAATCAGCATCCGCCCAAAATTATCATGCCAAAATCCCTTTTCGAAAAACCCCCGACGAAAAGCCGGTTCGGCAGGAATGTCAATCAGCCAATATTCTCCCTTTTCCGAAACATCGGTCATTAATCTATAAATTAATTCTAGGTCTGTCTCCCGAACTGTCCTGAGACATACTTTGTTTCCCTGAAGCACACAGCCACACCCCACACAAACCACGCCTTTCTGTATCTCTTTATATGTTTCAGCATCTTTCAGTATTCCTAATTATCTACTATTATCATAAAAAAGTAAACCCTGATAGTAAGAGAGGAATAAAATTAGCTGTGGCAACACGACATTATATAAATATTTCACCCTTTAATAC
>NZ_JBYKYF010000082.1:0-11331 GCF_057736855.1 Sporomusa sp. | reverse complement strand
CAAATGACTGTCATTACCGGCTTACCTATTCCCGGTACTGTATTTGGCAACCAAGCCAATACATAATCCATAAAATTATGCCTTGTCCAATCATTTGCAATAATTTCAACATCTTATCCTCCTCTTTTTATTAATAGATTAGCTTATTCAAAGAGTAAATGACATTAGGTAAATCTGTCAACTTTTTTGCTAGCTATTATCAATAAAAAATGCACCTACCACAGGTGCATTTTTGCTATATTTCAGCCATTACTTTATATTTTTAGGAGGTAACTTGCGAAAAACCTAAATTTTCCAAAAATCGTTGCTGAAAACCGGGTTGTGCAGCCAATTCTATATAACCCACTTTGGCGGCAATCGCCCTGCATCGTTGCATTTTCTCAGCAGATAGCAATGCCTGCACAGCTCCTGTCCCAGCAGCATTACCAACCGAATAGACATTTTCTTTTTTAATTCTCGGCAGCATGCCAATCGTCAAAGCACTGTCAATATCGATATAGTTGCCAAACGCACCAGCTAAGCATACTTTTATTTCATTCTCAAGGTTGAGCTTGTCCATTAAAAATTGTATCCCCGTACAAATAGATGATTTTACCAACTGAATTTGGCGCACATCGGCTTGAGTAATGGCAATATTTTCCCCGGTTGCACTATTTTCTCCCTCGACAAGCACAAATTCCCATTGTCCATCCTGATGTTTCAAGCGTCGTTGCAGATGGTTCGGCAGTTTCGTCATTTCTGCTTTATTAAACCGCCCGGTTTCATGGATGATTCCGGCTTTTACGAGCTCAGCAATTGCTTTTACAATGCCTGAGCCGCAAATACCGACAGGCTTAGTGTTGCCGATGGTTTGGATTAAAACATCATGGTCGGTAATAACCACATCAGTAATAGCCCCTTCAACAGCTCTCATACCATCGCGGATATGAGCACCTTCAAAAGCCGGTCCGGCAGCCGTTGAACAAGCGTAAAGCTTACTCCTATCACCGATAACCATCTCGCCATTGGTTCCTAAATCCACCAACAAACATGAACTTTCAGCTATATCCTGGTCTACAGCCAAAATGGCGGCTGTCGTATCAGAACCAATGAAACTTGCAATATTGGGCAGCACTACAATTTTTCCCTGAGGATTTATATCCAGCTCCATCACCTGCGGATCTACCGGCTCAATATATTTAAACAGAGCAGCATAAGGTTTTCGTACCAATGTGGACGGTGGAATCTCCAATACCAAATGTGCCATAGTAGCGTTACCGGCAATGGTGATGACATAGATATTATGGGGTACAATGCCTACCGAATTACATAAATCATTAATAATTTGATTCAAACAATGGCGGATAAGCTGAGACAGCCTTTCCAGTCCGCCCTCCAATTCATGAGTAGCCTGAATCCGGGAAATAACATCAGCTCCCATAGAGGCTTGCGGATTATTTCTAGAACTTACGGCCACTACTTTGCGCGTATTCATATCTACCAGCATACCAACAACAGTCGTAGTGCCAATATCAAACGCCACACCATACAGCTGGTTGGAAGTATCACCAGCTTCAATGGCAATGACTTTGTTCTCAAGCAATGTAAGCGTGATATGTTCTGGTTTCGCTTCTACCACTTTATCCAGTTGCCTTAGTATCGCTGAATGCGCTAACAGGCAATTATCCTTATTATTGTAGTTATCAGTTATTTGAGCCATTAACGCCGAACAAATCATTTCTTGCAGCGAGTAATGATTATCTACAGTAGGATATTTTGGGGTAATCACTATCTTCTTAACCAGCGGCACTCCTTCTGTTACAACAATGTCCGCCGCCTGGCCCTTTTGACTCGCTGCTGCCGCTGCCTGATTCAAACCAATAGTAATATCGCCCTGAGGATAAACCTGGCATGCCAGGTACATATTCTCTCCCACCGACTGGACAGGCAGCCCATTTTTATCAGTAACCTGCCCTTGTAGTACTTGTATCTTACATTTGCCACACGTGCCTCTCCCACCACAATTAGCTTCTATTACTATTCCAGCATCGACAAGTGACTGCAAAACGTTTTTTTTGCCGTCACTTGGCAGACAACGATTAGTTCCTTCAATAAATATATTATAGGTCAAGCACGCATCCATCAGTTATCAGCCCTCTTTTTACTCAGTTTTAGAAATGCCAAAAGAAGAACTACTATTCCATTATCAATAGTTCTTCTTTTCGCTAGAATATGTAGCGCGCCTATCTCAACAGATAGGCACAAAAATAGCAGCATTATGAAAATGGTGGCTTAGTCGGCGATATCGCTACCTTTTTGCTGAAAAACAGCTAACGCACTCTCAACTACTTTTTCGATAACCTTGCTATCATACCCGAAGACTAACACATTGATATCCAAGTCTACAGCATTCCACTCACTGTGTACTTCTTCACCCCAGCGCATTGAGGTTTTGCAGTCTACTTGATCGAGTCTTGTTAGTGACAAAAACAAAAATTCTTCATCCGCTACTTTTAGCAGCACCTTAATATGTCCCACAATAATACCATTATGGGATAACGGTCTGCCTATGTCTCGGATTAAGCCTTCTCCAAAATTCTGAATCATTTGCTTACTAAGAAGTTTGGGTAAAACAATATGGTACTTCCTGCTAAAAACGACAGCACCGTCCAAATTACTCAAAGCCAATGACCTCCTCAATGACTTCTGGAGAAAGCTTACCAGCAGCACTGACAACTCTGATCGGTATATTGCCAGCAATTGCTTTAATATCCTGGATAATTTCCGTCTGATTGGAAGAAGCAATATCGGCTTTATTGAGGATAACCATATCTGCTTTTTCCACCTGACCAGTAACTAGCGGGCCAATGACTTCCTGCAATTCCAGCCAACGTCCCATATCAATAATGGTAATGGTCTTAAATCCGGTATAAAAGTTACAATAATCCGTAATGAGCTTGGCAATCTTATCAGGAACAGCCAAACCAGTCATTTCGATGACCAGCCAATCAGGATGAATTGTTTCATGTATTTCTCGTACCGCGGTTACCAGATCACTAGTAATTTGACAACATACACACCCGCCAAACAACGGTCTTACTTGTAAACCGCTATCGGCTAATAACTGGTCATCAATACCAGCCTCACCAATCTCATTTTCAATAAGAGCCACCGTTTCCTGTTTATTTTCAGTAATATATTTGGCTATTTGTAATATTGTTGTTGTTTTACCAGAACCTAAAAAACCGCCAAAAAGCAAAATACGCATGTATCCTCCCATTTCTTACTGATGTGCAGCCTCAATGCACTCAGTATACCACAACTATATAATAATTGGTATAGCTTTCCTTTCTTTAAATAGGAGATCCGGATTGCCAGGCAACCGGATCTCTAATGAGGAGGGCAATACTTTTATTTATTGGGAAGTAATTTTTGATACACATTACCATCATTTTCAACTGGAGCTTTACGCCCAGCTAACCAACCGATTTCTTGCGCAATACTTGTTATTTTCTTGATAATTTGATGAACATCTTCCTCAAACTCAGTCGTTGATGCTGCCTGATTAGCAGGCCGGGTCTTCTGCCGTTTACCCGTACTTTCTGTATTTTCGACATTTACATTTCTGGAACTTTCTTCTTCAGATTTCATAGCAGATCCCTCCCGCTAATCAACTAAGCACATCTAGCTGTGATCTTATCCTTGATATTATTGAGCGCCCGCAGCCTTTTTCGACATTTCAACTGCATCATAGGCATTTCTACAATAGCCGTCAGCTCCACACCATTGAGCAACGTTAGGATCAACGGGACCGCCGCCAACTAGTACAGTCGCACTTGTACCACTAGCTTTTACGGCTGCTACGGTTTCTTTCATTACATCAAATGCTGTTGTCAATAGGCAGAACATACCTACTACATCAGGCTTATGCGTATTTACTGCCTCAACAAATTTCTCGATCGGAACATCTACACCAATATCGATAACTTTGAAACCGTTGCAGATAAGAATTGTCGATACAATATTTTTACCAATATCATGAATATCGTCTTTTACCGTTCCCAAAATAACAGTACCTATTGTTTTCTGTTCCCCATTCTCAGCAAGCGCCGAACCTAGAAGCGCTGCGGCATTAGAGAATACATCGGCTGACATAATCAATTCAGATAGGTAGTATTCGCCGGCTTCATAGAGCTTGCCTACCCCTTCCATGCCTTCCTGCAACTGCCCAAGAATCTCGGCAGCCGGCACACCTTCAGCAAGTAGTGTTTTTACTCCCTCAAGAACTAAATCTTCTTCTAACTCAGTTACCGCTTTTACTAAATCAATTTTTGCCATTGTAAATTCCCCCAATTCTTATTTTTTCAAAGAGTTCAATCTAGCGCGTTTATTGGACTGCAATTATTCGTACAGTCCCTTTCTATGGGCTTTCAGATATTTGCTGCAGTATCTGTCTTGACCAAGCAGCGCCTGCGAAGCATATACCACGCCCATCATAGCCTTATCGGTTGGATTGAGTATATAGCCATCCATACCTACCGTCATCGTCTGTACAACAAACAAGCGATTGAGAACCGCCCGATTAGGCAGACCATAGGATATATTGCTCAAACCGCAAGTAAGATGAACGTCCGGATATTTTTTCTTGATGGCATAAATGGCATCTAATACTGATTTTCCATATTTATCATTGGTACTTAGTGGTTTAATCAGAGGATCGATGTAAATATCATCTTGAGCGATACCTTCTTTCATCATATCCTCCACCAACTTGCTGGCAATCCGTAAACGATCTTCAGCCGTCTCTGGCATGCCGGCGTCCTCAATACAAAGAGCCACGATCTTGGCGTTGAATTCTTTTACCAGCGGAATCACTGCTTTATAACGCTTTTCTTCGGCTGTTGTAGAATTGATCATGGGTTTACCGTTAGTCGTCTTGGCTAACCGTAACCCAGCCCGCAGCGCATGTTCATCAGGACTGTCAATACATAGCGGTAAATCGGTAACTTCCTGAATGGTATTTACCAGCCATTCCATGCATTCAATTTCTTGTCCTACCATCGTACCGCAGTTTACATCTAAATAATTGGCACCTGCAGCCTCTTGCTGTTTGGCAACTTCTTGTATATATGCTGCATTTCTTGTTTCAACGGCTTCACGAATGGCTTTACGGCTGGTATTTATAAGTTCTCCGATAATTAACATGAAATTGTCCCCCCATTTGCTATGTTGTATATACATCTATATATATACTAACTCACTTCTCCTTATTTGTCAACATTATTTTCTTATATTTCAAACAAATCATATTTGCTGCAAAAGAGGGACAACTTTAAAACTACCAAATCCTACTCTCCTATAAAACTTTATATGGTATTAAACAGTATAAGCCCTACGTAAGAAACCGTATTTTTTCCATTATAGTAAGGAATTCCACATAATTTTTCCAAATAAATAACATCAATTCCATAGGCCTCAACCGAAGCAAAGGCTTCTTGCGGAAACCGGCAAGGCTCGTTATCCAAATAAGAACATGTTGTACAAAATTCACAGGCACCAGCATTTAAAGGAAGAATATTCTGAAGGTTATGCTTATTTTTTACAAGATCCAGAATATCTCTGAACACCTTGTCATGCATCTTTTTAGCAGCCATCATGCCTTTCCAGTCAAATGAACTTTTAATTTGATGCACCGTCTGAAACAACAACCCATGTTCATATTGGCAAGCCTTGGCTTTTAAGTCGGCAAACGATCCGACAGCTGGCGGACAAACCCAGTTCGTATTATATTTTCCGCATACATTTTGTTCGCAGGCTTTGCGAAACTCCTCGACAAACTTGATTTTTGCCACTTCAGCAATGGCAGCATGATCGGCTTTAGCTTTTAACGCATCTTGCACCATTTCCTCAAATGGTAATCCCATAATCATCCACCCCCACGATGTAGTAACTATAATATTACACATGCAAAATCCTGAACCCTAGTAGAAGTGTTCAGGATTCGACTAAAAATCTCTTGCGTGTATCTTGTTTACGCTGTAGGACTCTTTCCAGCCAAAGACAAAAACGGCTGACCTAGTTGCGATTCATTGTCACCACTTGTGCAAATATCATCTAGGGTCACTTGCTGCCCTGGTTCCAGAACTAAGAAATCACTATCCCAGTCCCCTAGGAGCAGTTTATGTACCATCCGTAAAGACCCTGGAACCACCTCATGACACATCCCCAGCAACGCAGCGAATTCCTTGGTTTTCGGCAAAACGCTATCTACCTGATACGCTCCGGTATCGATGAGCACAAACCGCTTATAATTACCCATCATAATTTTCATTATTTTTTCGGCTTTTATCTTCCCATAGCGAGCAACACATGACTCATATTCTTTAATCAGATTGTTTTCATAGTCCAGCCAGCCTTTAGTTAAAAAATAAGTCCCCATTTCTCTCGAGAAACTTTTCCGTGCCTGGCATGAACCTAACAATAAAGGAATACAATCCTCCACCCTGGGAAGAACCAGTTTGACCTTATGGGAATGAATTCCCAGCATACTATTGCCGCAATACCCAAACAGCAATAGTATTACATCCACATTATCGATTTGGTTAATTTTCTTCTGGATTCTTTTATGTAGCAATTCCGGGGTATTATGCAGGCCGGACTCAACATAAAATACTGGAAAATCTACTTTGGTTTCTTTAATAGCTAGATTTAGTTCATCGCGAAGTGTCTGACATGCCAGTATTGCTTTTTTCACGCAATCCCTCCTTGAGTACGGCTCCTAAATTTTACGGAACCAAAGAGCTACCATAGCAAACCCACCAATGAGACAAAAGGCAACTAAACACATCAGACCGCCAAAATAACCACCAGTTACATTAATAAAATAACCAACAATAACCGGAGTAGCTGCCCCACCAGCACTGCCTAAGCCGCTTTCTAGCCCACTGCCTGCTGCCAGTGCTTTTTCCGGAACCACTTTTTGAATCATGGACCAATGCCCTGGTAGACCGATCACCAAGCAGGCAACAGCAACGATAAGCCAGAGAGCTGCATCCATTTGTCCACCTGCATGGGCTGCGAAATAAATTCCGATCGCGCCCCCAAACATATGTATAACTCCAAAAATAGATTTTCGCTCCACTTTATCGCTCAGATAACCAGCAAGAATAAGCGCAATAACCGAAACGGCATAAGGCGCATTGGCCCAAAAGCCCATGCTTTTCCACGTAAATCCCATAGCATCTTTCAAATACGATGGAATCCAGGTCATAAGCCCCCACCAAGCCGAACAACTGAAAACATAAAAGATGACACACAACCAGTAATCTACATTAAGCAAAAAACCTTTCCAGCTTTCCCATACCGAAGTTGACTCAGACATTTGCTTTTTTGCCAGTTGTTCAGCCGTCAGGCCACTTTCGATATATTCTAGCTCCAGGCGGTTAATTCGCTTATTCTCTTTCGGAGTGTCTGTTGTAAAAAACCAAATTAGGATCAGAGGTATTAAACCAATAGCAGCTAATACGAAAAAGCTCGACCGCCAGCCCCAGTTGCCAATAATCCATACAAATAAAGGCATGGCAATGGCAGGTCCTGCCGCTAAGCCTAACAGCCAGGTAGAATTGGCCCTAGCCCTCTCTTGCGGTGGAAACCAATTCCGGACAAACTTCATCTGCATCGGCCAGTGCATACCTTCGCCAAGCCCCAGGATACATCTTGCAACAATCATGCCGGCAAATGTAGTTACCAGACCGCCGTAGATGCAGGAAAGCCCCCAAAAAACAATTGCCAAGGCCATGACTTTACGGGGTCCCCACAAATCTCCTAAAGGGCTGAGTACGGCATTAGTTATGGCATAAGTCGCCAAAAAAAAGGACATAAGCGAACCCATCGCCACCGGGTCGCCCTTAATACCCATTTCTGTCAAGAAAACTTCATCAGCAACCAGCACAGATACATTGACACGGTCAAGATAGGCAACCAACAGGGTTATCAGCAAAATGACTATCAATATAATTCGTTGTTTGGTTGGTCTTTCAGTGCTAGATAGCCCTTGCACCAATACTCTTTCGGCATTCATCGTGTTACCTCCCTATCCCCAAATATGGACAGCAGGTAAAGGATGGCCCCGAACAACTCGGGGCCCCTAAACCAACCCGGCTATTCTATCTAGCCAGGCTTTATCATCTTTTAATAGTAGAATTCAATCTTTGTCATATAAGTTTTATCCAGTCTGTCTTTCGACAAAGAGGTTAAACCTCTATTTTTAATTTTGTAATCCTGGTACTCAAGTGACAATACCACGTTTTTGGCAATAACATTTTGATATGCCAGGAACCAGGCGTTAACATTGTCGGTGCTGTGGGTAAATACGTTGTATGACTCGCCGGGTCTAGCTACCGATGTAGTGTCAAAACCGCCCGCACCGGAGGGAATGGCACCTGCATCTACACTGCGGTAAGATACCATCCAGCCATCAGTGCCTTTTTTGGCCGGATTTACCAGACCAACTGCCTGATACATAGCGGGTGGCATCTGGCTGTTGTAGCTTAACTGGACAGCCCAGCCCTTAGGGTTATCAGGTAAATGTCTCGCTCCATCCAGTTTGCTGCTCACATAGTCACCCAGAATTTGGTACTTACCCATTTTATAGACTACAGAACTTGTCCAACCTTCAGAACTGTCAAAAGAACCGCGGTTGGTATTGAGCGTGCCTAAACCAGTTGGCTTACTGGTACCCGGCACATCCGCCCAGTAGTAGCCGCCATAGAGCGTAAAGTTTTTGGATAGTTTATAGCCTAGTTGACCGGTAGTAAATTGGTAAGACTCACTGCCAAGGTATCTGCCATTCTCTGCATCCCAGGTATTGCTTTTAATATTACCGGTCCAGCCTTTAAAGCTGAGTTTATCCCAGCTATCGGTAAGCAAAATACCATCCACATTCATCGGCTTGCCGATAAGACCAGTGGTGATAAAGTCCAAGGCGCTGCGACCAACACGAACGGAATCAAACCCAAGCACATCTTTAGCAGTAATCGTCATCATATCAAGTGCAATTTCCGAACCAGAAGAATACTCGGCATTACCAAACTTATTGCCGCCAGTAGTAGCAATACGGCCAAAGAAAGACATGTTATCATTGACATTACCCCAGAATTTAATCCGCTGACGGAATTCGAAGGTATCCGAACCAGACAGTTTTTTGCCTACACTTGGGTCATTACCTACCACCCGGAAACGGGTTTCACCACCAATCCAGGTATTGGTCTTATTTTCAACCTTTACCATCCGCGCTCCCAAGCGGTTAAGTTCACCAGCAAATTCGGCAGACAGTTTATCAATGATTTCTTTGTCGGCCTCGCTGGCACGGTCAAAATTATCCATGGCTTTAGCCACTATAATAGCAAGTTCATAGCGGGTTAATGTCTTGTCACCTTGGAAAGTATTGTCGGCATAACCGTCAACAATTCCGGCTTTGGCCAGCTTGGCCACGGCATCATAGGCCCAGTGATTGGCAGGGACATCGCTAAAGGATTGGTTAACGGCTGCCTGCACTGGTGTAGACACTGCCGGAAGCCCGGCCATAGTCACTGACATCAGAACAAGTGGTACGATTTTCATCCACCGTTTTAACGCTTTGGTTTTCTTCATAACTAATCTCTCCCTGTCTTTAATGTAAAGCCATAGATTACATTTTTACTGTGCCTTCCGAAGAAGTGGCAGTCGGTGGCTTAGGCATGGTAGTAAAAATCAAGCAAATAATCCCTACCAAGCAAATTGCTGCATTAAGCTGGAATGCCGGAGTATAGCTTTGAAACGCATCAAACAACTTGCCGCCTGCAACACCAGCACCAGAAACAATAACTGCCGAAATCGCCTGCAACATACCGTTAACTTTCGGGAAAGCTGCAGGGCCGAAGAAATGCCCCAACATCGTGTTTTGTGCCACAAACGACCAGCCAAAGCCGGCACCATATAACACTGCCGCTGCATAGGCTGCCATCAGTGCGTCAGGAGCTGCCTGTACCGCAAGATACGAGCCGAGGAAGTAACAGCAAATGCCTAACATAAATACATAGCGAGCCGCCATTCTATCCATTAGCCAGCCACTAATCAGGCGTCCAAAAATACCGCCCATGGTAAACATCCCCATGGCAAACGCTGCATCTGCTGGCGAAATTCCTTTACCTTTCAAATGCATAATCCAGTGAGCAGTAAAGAAGAAAAACGGCCATTGACTAGCTGCTGCTGCCAATACTGTCAGCCAATAAGTAAGTGACTTGTATACTTCCGCTGGCGTCCAGGAATATTTCGTCACCAGCGCACTATTAACCGGTGCCGCCGCAGCTTCTCCTTCTTCTCCATCTGGAATCTGCCCAATATCCTGAGGACGTTCTTTTACAAAAAACCAGGCAATCAGGGCACTTAAAACAGCAATTGCGGTTACAACCAGCCAGGCTAACCGCCAGTTGCCGCCGGTGTTGGCAATCAAATAATTTATTGCCGGTGCTCCAATAAACCCAGCAAAGCCTGAGGCTGTCATTGCCAGAGCCATAGCTCGTCCCCGATATTTAACAAACCAGCGAGTTATAGTTGTCGATAAGGTCACAATGGTACCAAAACCAAGACCACAGCCAATTACGAACCCAAAGCCCACTAAGTAATGCCAAGGTTGTGTGGCAACCTGCGACAGCCATACGGTTCCAATAGCCAGCAGGCTTGAACCAATAATAAATGTCTTGCGAACTCCCCACTTCGTAATCGACATTCCAACCAGAATAGCGGATGTACCCACAAATAAATTCAACAGCGAAAAGCCTAATCCGTAGGTAGCGCGGTCCATGGGTATTTCTTTTAGCATAATGGAATTAATAACAGCACCGCCATACAAAGGAAATCCCATATTCAGCAAGTATAGAGTCCATAAGACCCCAACCAGCTTCCAACCGTAAAACTTTTGCGCATTCCCCACTGTCATGCCTCCTCCTTAATAGTAAAAATTTGTTATAATGTATATACATCTATATAGATATTACTGCACCTTTTCCCCTTTGTCAACACTTTTCTTCTGACATTTCTGAACAATCCAACTAATTTTTTTCAAACTTTTTGCTTAATTGGCAGCCTATCTGTCTCTTACTATCCGTACCGGAAAGCAATGCCGAATGTGCCGCGTGGGTAGTTCCACTTGACAATTCCTTTATTTTTGCAAACAACCCGGCAGGTACCACACTCCAGGCATCCAGCATAATCAAAGTTAATTTCACCGTCTTTGAGGGTGTACAGCACCGCCGGGCATGCTACCAGACATGGCTTTTCCTGGCACTTGACGCAGATTGTCTTGTCCAGCAC
>NZ_JBYKYF010000449.1:645-1810 GCF_057736855.1 Sporomusa sp. | reverse complement strand
GAGAATGCAAGTAGAATTGCAGATAAAGGTCGAGTAACAAAAACTGAAAAATCACCCCTGGAGAGAAGAAGTGCTCTTCCGAAGTTTTCTTCCATAGCGGGCCCAAGCACAAAACCAAGCAATAATGGAGCAACTTCACAATCAAGCCATCTAAATATCGCGCCTGCAAGCATAAAAACAATAGCAATATACAGACTGAAAACATTATTGTTAAGAGAATAAATACCAATAACACAGAACATCATAATTGCAGGATAAAGAATTCGATATGGGATCTTCAATAATTTGACCCATAGCCCGATTAACGGAAGGTTTAAAATTACTAGCATTAAATTTCCTATCCACATTGATGCGATCAATCCCCAATACAAAGAAGGATTTGTCGACATTACAAGCGGACCTGGTTGAATATTATGAATAGCCATTGCTCCAACCATAAGAGCCATTACGGCATTGGACGGTATACCTAAGGCTAAAAGCGGTATGAATGAAGTTTGGGAGGCAGCATTATTCGCTGATTCTGGCCCAGCTACACCTTCGATTGCGCCTTTTCCAAATTCAGATGAATATTTTGAAGCCTTTTTTTCTAAAGAATATGAAGCGAATGATGCGAGAGTTGCCCCTCCTCCTGGAAGAATACCTAATGCGCTACCGATAGCTGTTCCTCGCAATATTGGAGCTACCATTCTTTTTAAGTCGGTTCTCGTAGGCCATATCTTACCGATCTTTCGAATTTCCCCTTTAGAATCCACGCTAGGACCAAGGTTAGAAATTATCTCAGCAAAACCAAAAAGCCCCATTGCTACGCAAACAAAATCAATGCCATCATAAAGGCCTGGAAGATTAAAGGTGAATCGCGCTACCCCTGAGTTTACGTCTGCACCAACAAGTCCCAATAAAAGACCAACAATAACCATTGCTATTGCTTTTATTATGGAACCTGACGATAAGACTACCGCACTGACAAGCCCAAGTGTCATCAAAGAAAAATATTCAGTAGGTCCGAATTTTAATGCATATTTCGAAAGCGGCACAGAAAAAGCTGCTAAAATCAAAGTGGCAATACACCCAGCGAACAAAGAACCCACTGCAGCAGCAAACAAAGCGACGCCGGAACGTCCATTTCTGGACATCTGATATCCATCGATAGCAGTTACTACAGAAG
>NZ_JBYKYF010000449.1:0-635 GCF_057736855.1 Sporomusa sp. | reverse complement strand
ATGTTCCAAGTAAGCACCCGATAAATCCATATATCAAGTTAATTGCTGAAAGAGCTGTCTGAAACCCAATTGAAAGATTAGTAATAAAATCCATATCACATGCCCTTTTTGATAAAAAAAACTGGAAGTAAATTTATAGGTAGTTTTAGCCCAATAATGAACACTAAAATCGCCAACATGGTGAGGCCAACAGTTATTAAGAAAAGTTCAGTCATTTTTCTTTTTCCAGGATATGCGAAGCATGAAATCATTAACAATGAAAAAACAGCTAAAATGAATCCCAAGTTAGGTATTACAGCTAAAAATACGAATATGGATAAAGAAAGCACTATTATAGGTTTCCAGTGCAAAGCATTGAGGTAAACAGTATTCCCTTTAACGCTTATGGAATAAAATACAATTATAACGCCTAATACCATTAATACGATTCCTAATATGATTGGAAAAAATCCGGGGCCGATTTCTCTGAGGCTTCCAAAATTGTATTTCCTTGCCATCAAAACAAAAAAAACACCAAGCATAGAAAACAAAAGGCCGGAAATAAAGTCTTTCTTATTACGAATCTTCATTGTCCTACCTATCCTTGAAAATCAGATCTCTTTTCAATATAAAAAGATTCAAATTTTTATAACCTA
>NZ_JBYKYF010000448.1:0-1810 GCF_057736855.1 Sporomusa sp. | reverse complement strand
CCCACTCAGACCTCTCGCTCTAATTAGCTAAATAATAACGTCCCCTTGTCCATAAATGTTGATAGGTGTACCCAAACGCTCTATCTCACTATTACAAAAGCTACATTGGCGATAGATAAAAATACTATCTTCTTTAGTATGTATCATCCTTCTTAGATTATATTTTAACACAGTTATATCTTCCTTGGTAATATATGTTTCAAAAATACTGTACTGAACATGAGTAGCATAACTTTTTAGTAAATTAAAAATTTTACTGCGTCGGCGATCATCTTTAATATCATATGCAATAACGTAATGCTCCATATCCGTGTCACCTCACTATAAAGGGTATATATTTTTTGTATTCGCCCTGAAGAACTTTTGCAAAAATCCGAGCCTGCAGTTCAATTGTTCTTCTGTAGGAAAGTTTGTACCCAAATACAGGATGTGTTATTTCTTCATTGATTCGATTACGGTATGCCTGAAAAAAAGCCTTTCTCCCGCTTTCTTTAAGTATGCAACTATTACCGTTCATCACAAAGTCTTCCGGGCTGACCATATGAGTATTGATAGCGTTAATTACTGCCGAATCTACAATAATCGGTCTAAACTCTTCAATCAAGTCTAAAGCCAATGCTGGACGTCCATATATTGGACTATGTAAAAAGCCTAAATATGGGTCTAACCCTATTTTGGTAATTTCATTAATTATATCTTTGGTCAGCATGGCATAACCAAACGATAACATTGCATTCACTGGATCTTGGGGAGGCCTTCGATTGCGGTTAACAAAAGTAAAACCTTCTTGACGAATTATGTATGAAAAGCAGTCAAAGTAGACGCGAGTTGCCATTCCTTCAATTCCCATTAGTTCATTTAAGCTTTTTTGCACTGTTATTTTTTTTATGAATCTCGCCATAGACGCCACACTTGTACTGATATGGTCATTTTTCCTGGTGCGATTGTAACGCATAAGCATAGTTCGGCAATTTGCTATCTTTCCGTAAACAAAAGCCTTAGCAAACTCTAATTTCCGTTCGCCTTCATCAAAAGCTCGATACTGCGCAATCCGGAGTAGCGAATTTTTGTTCCATGTTGGATGCAACCATCCGGAAAGACCGCCGTTATTGGAACAAAAATATGCCGGAATACCACGTTTCAGTAATTCATCCAATAATGGTACAGTAGTATTGACTTGACCAACCATAACCACTTGATCAATTGAATTGAGTGGTACTTCCTGAATTATTTCTTTATCTTTGATTACACTTATGCATCCTTCTTTTTTCCTTACATAGGATCCCTGTACATCAATATAAAGTACCCTTCCCAAGTTAGCACTAGAGATAACTTTACGTGGTTTATCCCCTTTGCCTGTGAGATAGGCTGATTCTTCAGGCAGACAGCGAGATTGAAGACTACATTCCTTACAGCGATGATCATTTACGGGTTCTGGAATAGATCCATCACTTATTATTGCGCGAGCTTGTCTTATAGCTTCTAATGCAATATCGCGAAGATCATCCGTAATTATTACCTGACGCCGTTTGGCCGATTCCACATAGTATATGTACCCTATAGAAATATTGGTGTCTAGATATTCTTCAAGCAAGAAAGTTTGAAGACAAAGCTGAACATCGTCATTAAGGTTATGACGTAAACGTCCTTTTTTATACTCGATAGGATAGTAACTACCATCGCCTTCTTCAATAGTATCTAAAATTCCTGTTATCCCATAGTAATCAGAGGATAACGAGATTCGCCTAATCTGATACCGGGTTCCTCGATCTCGTTTCAAACGAGTCTCACGTATTTCCTCTTGCAATTT
>NZ_JBYKYF010000447.1:0-1816 GCF_057736855.1 Sporomusa sp. | reverse complement strand
GCAGAACGTAGACCCTTTGCGGTCAATCATAGCGTCGGTACCAAGGAGAACTTCGTCGCCTAAAAAGCAGAGCAAGCGGTCTTTGAAGTTATCCCGCTGCATTTTAAACGCCATAGGATCATCCATAAATTGATCATCACAACACATAATGTCTTTATCCGGAAAATCACAGCACATTCCGTTGTCCGGACCATACCAATGAGGATATCTAGTTTCCATAAATATCAATGACCTCCTTTATTTGCCTTCAGAAAATTAATGATAATTTTTATATATTCTCTTTCTACTTCAGCATATGAATTTCAAAAACATAATGTTACAGCCGTTAACAATTTAAGAATGGATTTATAATTAGGACTTTTGTACTATAGCTCAAGATAATAGCAGGCAGGAAAATAGCGGAATATGACGAATATATATGCTATCTCAATCTTAATGTAAGTAGGTGAAGCTTTAGTCCGATGGAGTTTATGCAAAATAGTAATATTATTCTTATGGGATTTTTGGTATGGTTACTTATTGCGCCGCGCGTGAATAGTCCGCGATATGGTGAACTATTTTTAGCCTACATGACAGCACTATTATTTTGTCTTATCGGCAGTTCAGAACTTATGATGACAAAGCCGGTCGCCTTTTTCTTTACTATAGGCGGAGTACTGGCTTTTTGTTATGTTGTAGCACGTAAAACCATTAGGATAACAATTCGAAAGTAAGGTGAAACTCAATGTCGTCTCATCCTGATAAAAAATTTACTCGGGTGCGGAAAAATAAACCTAATAATGAACGAGCTGAAGTTAGGTATTTTAAGGGCGAAGACCAATTTGAGCGCTGGCGTAAAGAGTTTGTTCAGCATCAGGACTATGAGCTTAAGTTGGCTGCAGTCAGTAAATTTAGCTATGAACCTGTAAATCTGGAGCCATTACTGGTGCCTGAGCCGTTTCCTGAAATGAAGCTTACAGATTATAGTTATTTGGTCGGCGAAGCTAAGTCTGAAGCGGAAGCGAAGTATTTTTATCCTGTTGCTGGCAGAATTGCGGCCATTGTTTGCTTGATTGGTGTATTAGCAATACTTTTTAGCCCGATTACCCTGTTAATTACGGCTGCACTTGGAGTTGCGACCGCAGTATCACTGCATTTTACAATAAAAGATAAGGATGAGGCAATAAAGAATGCTGAGCTGGAGGCTTTGGAAGAAATAGCCCGGCGTAATGCTTTGGAACGGTTGGCCTATGAAGAAGCCAAGCGGCAGCATGAGGAAAAAGAGAACACACGCATCAAACTAATTCAACAACTTATGGATGGAGAACCTACCGCGGTTTGTTCGCGGATAGATGATGTGCTTAATCAGCTAAAACTACCAGTAGTTGTTGACGTGAATGTTGATTTATATATGAACATTCCGTTAGTTAAGGTATATCTACCACATAAAGAAGTGATTCCTAAACAAATTTGTGAGATCTTACCGACAGGACGACTCCAATATCAGGATAAAGATACCAGAGTATTTAATAAACAGTACTTTGAACTATGTGCGGCGATTATCTTACAGATTGCATCGACGATTATGGCAAATATACCATCCTTCCAAGAGGTATATGCTGCTGGTATTGCTAAAAATGAATTTAGTGATGATTGTGTACTTGCAGTAAAAATCCATAGAGACAAGATTGAAAAAATTAACCGGGCAGCCAATGCCATTGCTGCTATGCAAGCTTTTGAGGCAGTGTATGAATGTGATACTTCTTTAGCGCTCTATCCTATAGATATGTTGTATCCTCCTGAATGGGAAGGGCTTGAAAAACAACAGTTGAAAAGT
>NZ_JBYKYF010000081.1:0-11542 GCF_057736855.1 Sporomusa sp. | reverse complement strand
TGAGGCAGTTCCAGTTGTAGAACTGGTTACCCCAACATTTATTATAGAGCCAAAAAAAATGTTGAGGCAACTCCAGTTGATGAACTAGCTACCCCAACATTTATTATAGAGCCCTTTTTTTTGTTTTGCTAAGGTGATGTTCCGGCATCGCAAATTATGATGTTGGTGCATCGAAGGAGGAATTTAAGTGGGGGCTTTTTAATGCAATGAAAGTACGTACCTATTTTAGATGCCTTGGGATTGGGAGCGGCCGGATTTAATCTAAGGCTTAGCATAATAATAGGAGGATTAGCGGATGGAATTAGTAAAAATCAGAAAAAATACATTGCAGATGAAGTTGGTAGCAATACTTATTATCTTTTCCTTTTTTCGGCGCTTATTGTCGGAGGAGTAAGTACATATTTGAGTATTTAGTCTGCAAAACAGAAAATAATTGAAAGTAATCAAACGATTGCGATACAAATTACCAATGAGATAGCTCGTACATCGGGCACTTTGGCCAACTGTGCGGATCGGAAGTATTTTAAAGGCGCTATCGCTGGTAATACTTTCATTACAGATGCGTATATATCGGATTTTACCAAGGCGCCGACAATAACTATATCTGCACCAATTAAAGACAAGAGTGGGAATGTTATCGGCGTATTAGCTTCTGATATTAGCTTGAAAGCAATTTGGGAAATAGCAGAACGTACGACTATTGGCTCAACTGGGTACATTTATGTTGTTGATCAGAGTGGGACACTGTTAGCTCACCAGAATAAAGAGCGTGTATTAAAAAAAGATAATGTAAAAGCAAACGCTGCTGTGCAGGCTGTTCTAAATGGTTCAACCGGGCATATGGAGGTTGTGTCGATCCAGAAAGTAGAATCTTTAACATCTTATGCTCCGGTAGAAAATTATGGCTGGGGAGTTTTAACTCATTTACCGGCTAAAGAATTAAATAGTTATTTTTATTACTCGTATTGGGTTATCTTATTTATGATTATAGTAGCAGTTATCTTGGCTGCTGCCATTGGCTATTATGTTGCGAATACGATAACAAAACCGCTGCAAATCATGGTAGATTTCTGCAAGGAATTGGCTGACGGTGATTTTCGTGATAAACCGCGCAATATGCTTAGAAAAGATGAAATTGGTCAAGTAGGCGATGCTTTGGTTAGTATGCGCAGCAGTCTTCGCAAAGTGTTAACACAGGTAAATCAGTCTGCCGAACAGGTGGCGGCTTCTTCGGAAGAATTGACGGCCAGCGCTGAGCAGTCCGCTAATGCGGTAACACAAGTCGTTGCGGCAATTAGTGAAGTGGCACATGGTGCAGAAAAACAATTAAGAGAAGTTGACGAAACCTCTTCTGTAGTAGAACAACTGTCAGCCGGAATACAGCAAGTGGCCGCCAGATCAAATCAAGTAACCAAACATTCAGTGCAGGCTGCCGATAAAGCAAAAGAAGGCAATGCATTAATTAGGAAAGCTGTCAGTCAGATGACGCATATCGAAGGGACTGTCGACAATTCCGCTCAAGTTGTTGCCAAATTGGGCGAGCGATCCAAAGAAATTGGTCAGATTGTCGATACAATATCAGGTATTGCCGGGCAGACAAACTTACTGGCTCTCAACGCTGCGATTGAGGCTGCCAGAGCAGAGGAGAACAGGGAAAAGAGTTTGCCGTCGTGGCCGAAGAGGTTCGTAAGTTGGCAGAACAGTCGCAAGAGGCGGCAAAACAAATTGCCACTCTGATTAGCGAAATTCAAGGCGACACAGATAAAGCCGTTGTGGCTATGGGCGAAGGTACGCATGAAGTTCAACGTTTGTGGGGGGATTGATCCCAATCAGCGTGGGTTGACGGCGTTCTGGAGCCGCGACCTTCATTGTGACTACAAACTTCGGTTGCAATACGGCAGGGCAGCATAGGGACGTCAGAATGTGTGAAAAGTAGTTATTTTCATTACATAAATAGCCGAATATGATGCTCCGTATCCCCAGACGTTCAATAACCACATATAGGAATCGGTTTGTGCCGGTCGGCCGGGTTCACACAGCACTTCCAGGGTAGTTTCAACGGCGTGCAACAGATCCCTTGAAAGCAACTCTTTTTTTAGCGCGGCTAACAGAGGCTCCAAAAGCGCTGCACCTTTAATCAGTTAGACCGGTTTTATCGCTGGTTAAGTATGAAAGCATGAATCCTGCTAACATTTTATTTGACTTCGAGATTTTTGGCATACTGTCGCAAAGTCTAGTAAAGGAACGCATTTTGATATTGGATTTACGTCAGTAGATTAGACCCAAAAGTGGAGTTAGGCAAAACTTTTAGGTTTGTCAAACTGCATAGGTGACAGATAATTAAGCTTATTTGAATTCGTTTTTGGTTATAACCCTTCAATATATTTGAAAATCTCAAAAACAGGCATGTCGATACATCAAAACGGTAGCACTGTAAATCAATTCCTTTGAGGCAGATGGCCCGAATCGAAGCAACTGTTAACACCTTGGCAACAGTGGTGGCCAAGCTCGGTGAGCGTTCTAAGGAAATCGGCCAAATTGTCGATACTATTTCCGGTATTGCTGGCCAAACCAATCATGACGGCAGAACAACTGGTCATTGACATCTGGATAGCTCTTCTGAATCCCGGTTATTTCCGATAGTGTAGTGTGGATTTGCAAGGTGTGGATCGCTCCACCATGCAAATCCACACTTTTTTATGGGACAGCGGTACAGGTTCCTTGTCCCTCTTATGACGTTCTTTTTTTGGTTGAAGATAGCTTTATCGGTAAATAGTATAATTAAGAACTAAGAAGATTGTATACAGAAAACATAATTGATATAATAATTTTTATATCTCTAAGAAAGGGCGTATTAGATGAAAGATTGGTTTGATTTAGCAGCAAGGGGGACAACCGTGTCGACAGAAGTGCTGGCAGGAATAACTACCTTTTTAACCATGGCTTATGCGCTTATCGTTATTCCTGCGGTGCTTAGCACTACCGGCATGGATTTTAACGGAGTTTTTCTGGCTACAGGCCTGACGAGTATTGTAGCGACGTTGATCATGGGGCTTGTCGCAAACTATCCAATAGTTATTGGCCCCGGGTTAGGGCTAAATGCTTATTTGGCTTATAGCGTAGTATCAGGGGCTGGCTATCCCTGGCAAATGGCGTTAGGTGCAGTGTTTATCTCTGGAGTCTTGTTTTTATTCATATCATTAACATCACTTAGGTCAATTTTACTGGAAGCAATTCCTACAGGCATGAAACACGCTATTACGGCCGGAATAGGCTTTTTTGTATGCTTTATCGGCCTGCAAAGTGCCAAAATAGTCGTGGGTTCACCGGCAACGCTAGTAACTATGGGGAAGCTTAGTGATCCAACAACTCTATTATCAGTTATAGGCCTAATCACATCATTGGTACTTATGCTGTATCGTATAAAAGCAGCTTTAATCATAGGTATGCTGCTTACATCAGGCTTAGCCTACTTACAAGGTACGCTAATTGTACCTGACCAATGGTTTGTTATTCCAGGGGGAATTGAACAGACGGTATTACAGCTCGATATCAGTGCTATCTGGCAACAGGGAATGTATTCAATAGTATTTACCTTTTTGCTAATTACGTTATTTGATACAACAGGTACTTTACTTGGAATAGCAGAACAGGCTAATATCCTTGAAAATGGGCGGCTCCCGCGTGCTAAGGCTGCCTTTTTAGCAGATGCCACTGGTACAGTGCTAGGATCATTATTGGGTACTAGCCCTACTGCAACTTATATCGAGTCTAGCGCGGGGGTAGCTGCAGGCGGGCGGACTGGCTTGACAGCAGTAACTGTTGCATTCCTGTTGATAATCATGTTATTTTTTTCGCCTGTCGCTAAGATGCTTTCAGTTATTCCGGCTGTAACAGCACCAGCTCTTATTATTGTAGGGTTTTTTATGATGAACGGGCTTAGAGCTATCGATTGGGATAATATTGAAGAAGCTTTCCCCGCATTTTTAATAGTAGCAACCATGCCGCTAACTTATAGTATAGCAACAGGCATTGGGATTGGATTTATTGTCTACCCTGTTTTAAAACTGCTTAGGGGCAAGGCTAGGGAAGTACATCCTATTTTATATCTATTTATGGTTTTATTTTTCATTCAAATCGCATTAATCAGGTAGTAACTTGCGGTATGTGTAGGATGGCCCACGTGTGGAAAACTAGCGACTGGAAGCACAAACTGTGTTTACGACAATTTGCGCTTATTCTTTGACAATATTCATTCGTTCCAGGAAAATGTGATTTTATCATTCTTTCAGGATTTTTTTGCAAAAGGGACGGAAAAATCCAATTTAGACGGGAGAAAGTCCGAAGTTCCTGTGAAATCCTTCCTTATCTTGTTTTTGTTTTTTTGATAGTTTCGGATGTGGAGTGTATAATCTTTGGTAAGTAGATATATAGGTTTCGCAACAGTGATGCTGCTTTGTCGTGCTACCGGATTTCCGAATACTTGAACTGCATATGTGACCACTTGGTTTACTATTTATGAAAGATAAGGGGTGATTGGCTTGTTGAAGAAAATGGCACTTAAACTTTTGCTAAAAAAGTGGAAAAAGGGCGGATTTTCCGTGGTATTCTGGGATGGGGAGGAAGAGGTGTATGGCAGTGATCCGCCGTCCTTTAAAGTCATTTTTCATAAAGAGCCGCCTATGAAGTTTAATACGGAGGATCTAGTGCTAGCTCTGGGAGAAGCCTATATGGATGGTTTGATCGACCTGGAAGGCTCGATGGATGATATCATTCGTATCGTTATGCTGAACACCCAGTCTCAGCCACTGGAACGACAAGAAACTTTGAATCCCGGTGCCGTGGATTGCAAGGCACAGCAGAAACATATTGAGCATCATTATGATTTAGGCAATGATTTCTTTTCCCTCTGGCTGGATGAAACGATGAGCTACTCCTGCGCTTATTTTAAGGAGTCGGGAGACTCGTTGCAGCAGGCGCAGCTGCAGAAAATTGATCACATATTGAAAAAACTGAATCTCAGACCGGGAGAACGACTCCTAGATATTGGCAGCGGCTGGGGTTGGCTGATTATCCGGGCTGCCCAGCAGTACCAAGTAAAGGCGACCGGCATTACCTTAAGTACTGAACAATATGAAGGTACTATGCGGCAGATTGCCGAGCTAGGACTGGAGGATCAGGTTAAGGTTGAATTACGGCATTACTTAGAACTCGACCCGCAAAAAGAGCAATTTGACAAAATTGTCAGTGTCGGTATGTTTGAGCATGTGGGAAGAGCAAATTTAGGACGTTATATGCAACAGGTACATAACTTGCTGGTACCAGGCGGTCTATCTTTACTGCATACTATTACAAGCATGTTTGAGCAATTGAGCAATTCCTGGATGGGTAAGTATATTTTTCCGGGAGGGTATGTTCCCTCACTGAGGGAGACGGTGTGGTTACTGCCCGAATATGATTTTCATCTGCTGCATTTGGAAAGTCTGCGTTTGCATTATGCCATGACTCTGGATCGCTGGTATGAAAACTTCGCGCGGAAAAAAGATCTTATCCGGCAAAAATTTGGTGAACGGTTTGTCCGTATGTGGGAGCTGTATTTAAGAGGCTGTGCCTCTGCTTTCCGGGTGTCAGGGCTGGATATTCACCAATTACTATTTTCCAAAGGGCTCAATAACAAGATTCCATTGACCTATGAACATGTTTATGCAAAATAGGTGGGACAGGTTCCTATCCCGGTGATGAAATAGCTAGTCAAAGGAGTGTAATTAGATCGAATTAGGAGGGACAATAAACAAGGGATGGGCAGCTAAGCTGGTTTACGATGATTGTTCGAGTGCGATTTTCGTTAAAATAACAGTTTTTTTTATAAAAATGAATACCAAATGCAGGGAAATGTCATTTCGTGTCGAATACGTAATCAATGATTTTAGCTTCAAATTTTATAATGGGCAAACTTATCGAAAGATAAGGACGCAAAGTCATGGGTCTAAGGATGAAAATCTATGATTGCCAGACTGCTTGTTAGCATAGATAACAATGATTTCAGTATTCTAGGCAGGCAGTAGCATGCCTTTTTTTATTTTTTTGAAATGATTTTCTAGTTTTTTGTGCTAGGTTTACAGTGTAGGAGGAAATATGCAAAAGATATCGATTCAGAATTTAAGACCCGGAATGACCACATATAATCGTTTATCTGCCGCGGATGGTCGTATATTACTAGGAAGTAATATACAATTGACAGATAGGTACATTGACAGAATACAAAAATTGGGTATTCGCTGTCTGGCTGTAGCTAATCCGATAATCGAACGCATCGGTTTGACTTACGAGGAAACCCTACCGGAAGAGAAGAGAATTGAAGTAACAAGATTGCTGAAGGTCGCGTTTGACGATGCTAAAAAAGGTAAGTTTATTGATGTACACCATAGTGTATCTGCTTTGGCTAAAATGATTGAAGATACAATAAGAAAGAATCAAGTTATTCGGTTGGATAATATATCTACTCCTGAGGATTATGTTTATACACATTGTGTAAATGTAGCAGTACTTGCAGCTATTATAGCAAGTGACATGGAGTATAATGCAATAAAAATGCATGAAGTTGTCATGGGTGCGTTGCTTCATGATATTGGAAAAATATTAATGGATGAACAAGCAAATGAAATGGAGCATCCTCACATAGGTTTTGAATATGCACGTAAACTACGCGGATATTCAGTTGTTTCAGCTCATATTATCTTGCAGCATCATGAGAAATATGACGGGAGTGGTTATCCCCGCGGACTACAAGGCAACCAGATTCATGAATATGCCAGAATCACTGCCATAGCGGACGCCTACGATACTATGGTATCAGGCCTGGATCCCAAGGAAGTGCTTTTGCCCCATCAGGCTTATGAAGGGATAATGGCGCTGAGCGGAACTTACTTGGATAGAGAAATTGCGAATATCTTTTTGGCCAAAGCTCCGTTGTATCCTGTAGGGACTTTTGTTGTTCTTGATACTGGTCATATTGGCGTCGTTACAGAGGCATGGCCGAAACTACAATCAAGGCCAACCGTAATGATCTTGACTGACAGAAACGGTAAATTGAATAATGAATGGTCAGAGGTTAATCTTTCTCAGGAATTAACAACATTTATTACTCATATTCTGTCAGAAGAAGAAGTCATTGAATTAACACAAAAGTATCAAAGTATGGTATAGTATGGCTAACTAGCAATCTAGCAACTATAAATAGTATGGGTGCTTGATAAACAAAGTGAAGCGTCTTTCGATAAAAAGGTACTGCGTGACGCCAACGATATCATCCACTGACTGATCAAAAAACTGAAGGTTAATGCTGATTCCAAGCGAATGCTTGGGTCCAGCATTGACCTTTTATATTTTCAGAAAGGCGGTACAGTTATAGGCGGTCCAATCAAAAACTGGTTCTAATAAAGGTTTTTGAAATATGGTTGGGGATACCGACTATGCGGCTTACAGTATTTATTTAGTTATCGCTACACTTGGAATTGACGAAATCATTTACCTGATTATGCCGAATTGGACTGGCTTAACCCGTGGATCAATGGGCCTGACGGGATTTCTGGGCCCCTAGAAAACTTCGGCAATAACCCGGCATGGTAGTCCGGAAAGCCCTTCATAGTTGATTGGATACGTATGTACTAAAAACGGTTCTCCTTTCGTTGTTGCCAGCAATATATCCAGATTTGCCAGATTCTCAATAACAAAGACTCTATGATCAGCACAAAATTGATCAGCCCGGAAATGTTCCGCAGGTTTCCGGATACCAGGGAAATCAATACCAATCATGCTTACCCTTTTATTTACAAGCTCGGTTATGAGTTCATCAGATAATTCGAGAGAGGTCTGGAAATATTCAGGAGTTCCGAACCTATTTTCTTTTAGACAGCCGGTATAAAACATAACAAAATCGTGTTCAATGATTTTGTCCATATGGATATCGCTTACGACAATTTCTCTTTCTTTCACATGGCTGACATCAAACAGTATTCCTCTTCTTTCGGTATGTTCCAGTGGAAATTGTTTGTTCATAACGTCGAAGTGGGTACCAATATGTCCGAATTGAACAGCAGGCGGTATTTCTCGGGCCGCAGCTTGATTCAACATAGAATTTAAAATTTCTTTGGTAACGGTAACTGACAAATCAATTTTCATATACATTTCACTCCTTATAACAACTCATTTCTTTTTAAATATCACAACACAACAATAACATTATTTCCACGGAAACAATGTTATTGTAACAGACCATTGTTTCCCTGTAAACCATTTTTGCTTGATTTATTTCTTTTTACATGTAAATACGGTATAATAAATAGTGTTAAATCAACTGGATAAAGTTGGGTTGGTATGATGCAAGATAATGAGCAGACAATTCAGAAGTTAATACGCAAGCTTGAAGAGTTAATCTATAATGTAAGCCATATAGAAGATTATGAAGAAAAAGTATTGCAGGCTGCTTTACGGGAACAGAACTGCGAGGAACTTCGGGGTGTGAGTCTGTCGTTAGCAGAATGTCATGTCATAGATTGCATAGAAAAAAATGGTCCGATGATAAACACCACCGCGATTGCCAAAAAACTAAATATGACTAAAGGTGGAATTTCTAAAATAACCGCTAAATTGCTCTCCAAAAATATGATTGAACTGCAACGTCTGCCAAACAATCATAAAGAAGCGTACTATACGTTAACGCCGCTAGGAAAAAGGGTTTTTCAAGTTCATGAAGTGCTACATCAACAGGCTGAAACTCGATTTGTTGCTCTTTTTAGCAGGTACAGTCAGGAAGAAGCTGAATTTGCGAATAAATTTTTGAGTGACTTAATTGCCGAGATGCAATCCCAAAACGCTGAATTTGAACGGTCTCGTCTGTCGGGTGCTAGATATTAGATATGCTAGTCACCTCCACCTATTGTTGGTTTTTTTTGGAAATTTATTTATGACTGAGTCCAGGAATGGGTGTATCATTTAGCAGCGTTTTAATGACGGAGGCGCAGGTATTGTTGACAACGAGGTAAAGATCATGAGGCTTAAACAACACGAAGGCCAGCGTTTTTAGGCGCTGGCCGGGTAGGGGTAATTTTATAACTTAAATCTTGAAGTGGATTTTTCTAATTCCTGCGCGACTCGGAATAGTTCATCACTGGAATCCGCCAGGTCATTGGTAGAGGCACTTTGTTCTTGCATGGCCAGTGAAATTTCTTCCGCGCGGCACGCTATATTTTTACTTGCAGCTTCAATGTTTTTAATCAAGAGTTAATATTTTCATTGTCTTTGGCTATATTATTTAACAAATTCATAACATTGTGCGAGAGATTTCCCAGCTTTTCAACATTTCCTTGAATGCGCTGAAAGGATTGTCCAACATAGTTAACGACTTCCGTTCCTTTTTTGGCTTCAAGTTCGCCAACGGCGATAGCTTTCACCGCTTTATTGGTATCGGCTTGAATGGTACTGATTAAAGCGGTGATTTGTTTCGTTGCTTCTTGTGATTGTTCAGCTAGTT
This sequence comes from Sporomusa sp., assembly GCF_057736855.1. Classification (NCBI taxonomy): domain Bacteria; kingdom Bacillati; phylum Bacillota; class Negativicutes; order Selenomonadales; family Sporomusaceae; genus Sporomusa; species Sporomusa sp. Next base: position 2,010 of record NZ_JBYKYF010000081.1, on the reverse strand, counting down.
TTCTGACTTCTTCGGCAACAACAGCAAATCCCCGGCCTTGTTCTCCTGCGCGAGCGGCTTCAATGGCTGCATTTAAGGCCAACAAATTAGTCTGACCAGCGATGTTGGCGATAGTATTAACAATTTGACCGATTTCTTTGGAACGTTCGCCAAGTTCTGCAATGGTTTGTGAGGCAATCTCTGTTTTTTGATTAATTGCCTGCATCTGTTCCACAACTGTACGTACAGTAGTTTTTCCTTCGCAAGTATCTTTTGCCGCAGTTTGTGCCAATTCATCGGCATCAATCGTTGTTGTTAAACTAGCTTTTAAATTATTTTGCACTGATCCCAGGGTTTTAAACGCTTGAGTTATGGTATCACTTTGATGTTGTATACTCTGTGCCGTTTCAGCAATAGCCGCAGATACCTGAGTTGCATTTTGGGCTAAACGTCCGGCACCTTCACGCAGTTCATTGCCTGAACTTGCAGTTTAGTCGGCTAATTTGGCAACTTCACCGATAAACGCCGGATTTGGCCTGTAAAGGTATTGAGAGTTTGTCCTAATTCACCAATCTCATCGTCAGAAGTAATTTGCATTTCTTTTACTGTAATCTTTCCGTTTTCATCTTTGTCGATATTTTTTATCATGGCTTGTAGTGGTCGAGTAATTTGTTGCGCTAGGAAAGCACTACTGAGGATAGCCAGAATCAAAACAATAACAGAAACCAAAAGAATGGTTTTTTGAATTTGATTTGCACTTGCTAAAAAATCATTTTCATCAAAAACTGCAACATATTTCCATCCTAATTTTTCCGAAGTATAAACATTGAGGATAGAATGTTTTCCGTCAAGCGAAAGGGTATAAATACCACTATTGATATCGCTAAAGTTAGAAAATTTGTCACCATCAATATCCTTCATAGTTTTATTCAGGAGTTCTGGTTTTGTAGGATGAGCTAAGATGGTTCCCTGAGCATCGGTCATAATAACATATCCCGCTTGACCAATCTTAATATCTTTTATCATCGTTGTAAGATTGTTAAGTGAAATATCAAATCCGAATACTCCGGCAGCTTTGCCGTTTTCCGTAGGGATAGCAGATACTACGCTTACAACAACGTCTTTACCTGTTGAAAAAACATAAGGGTCTGTGACAACAGCTTTTCCCATGTTTTCCATGGCAAGTTAATACCAAGACGGCTACGAGCATCATACCCTGCTTTGCGTGGTGATAATGGCCATTGAACATAACCGCCATTCGCTTGTGATCCTACGAATATAGCTGCAAATTCCGGATGACTGGCTTGGTATTGAGGAAGGTTTTATAGATTTCTGCTTCAGCGCTACTATTCTGCAGGGGAGTCATAGGGATTGTACCGTCTGGCGAAGTTGCTTGTTTATCAACATAGCTCGTAACAAAATCTGCGCCATTTTTGATTTGCGGTACATTTGCAAGATACAGTGTATTTTCTTTCACGCTGTCAAGAAATAAAGTAAACGCTTTATCGACTTGCGAGATTTCTCTGGTAGTTGCATTAATCATGTCTTGTTTTGTATGCTCTTTTACGGTATTACCGATAAAATAGCCAAGTACGAGGATGGGGACTAGCGAAACGGTAACCAAAATAATTGCAAGTTTTGTTCGACTACTGGTTTTACATTTTTTTAGCAATAAAGTATTCCTCTCTTTTACATTTAATTTTTTGATTTGATTATAAAATGCATCCTCCTTTTCTGTATTCTTTCTCACATTTTATCATATTTTGGTATATTTTATCACATTTTAGTATAATTTGTTTACGAAAATGCAGTGAGGGGTTTTGATGATTTTGCATGCTAATATAATGCGAATATAAATATCACTTCCGCTATCCAAAGCCGGAATGACTGAGAGCCCGCGAAATGCGCGGGCTCTTGTTGTTTGTTAAAAACATTATCCATTAAAACCGATTATTAGGTAGGCATCCTTTAGCAAGAACGTAAGCGTCAAAATACCCCCACATAGTTTCAACACTCAAGACCTGAGATAAT
>NZ_JBYKYF010000080.1:4242-11558 GCF_057736855.1 Sporomusa sp. | reverse complement strand
ATAGAAAGCCGCTTTTTGCCTTACGGCATAAAAGCGGCTTTGTCTACAATCTGAGTTAATATTGTATTAGCGAAGACAATAAAAAAAGTAACTGTTTATGCTAAACTAGATGAATTTGAACAAATGCAACAGTTAAACATGTTTATCCGGTCACACAAAAGCTATTTGGTTAATTTCCTGTATATCGAGAAATATGAAACTGACAAGTTTATATTAACTAACGGAACAATTATACCCATTAGTCGAGCAAATAAAGATAAAGCTAGGGAAGCTTTCTATACGCTTATACATCATTCATAGTGTTATATGCAAAACAAGTAGTTGCCATGCGTTGTGTATGGCTTTTTTTGTTCATTTCGACAATTTCAGCAAAAAACCTGCCATTTTCTATTTATGAAAACAGTCTCATTTTGGGACTATATTAGAAGCAGAGTAGCGTTGCCATTGATTCGGCCATAAAATTGTCTCGCATATCTCGAGTTTCACGCTGGCGGTTGATACAAAATAAGGACTATGGTATCAAATTGTCTATTGACAAAATATGACTGCTGATGATATATATAAAATAAATTTACAATATTTTCAAAACATTATAATAATTTATAAACTGTAAAATAATAAGGAGAACAGTTTTGGTGGTTGGCGATTTATGCTTATGATTGTCAGGTTGTCTAATTTTGAGGAGTAAGTGGGCACCTGTTTTTTAGTGTCAGCAATTCGGCCTGTCCTGAGGGACTGGTACAAGCACAAAAGGCTATTACAGGTGAATTAACAAACAATGATAAATGGGGGGCTACCATAACTGCGTATGCTCCCATTGTAGATAAAGCGGAAAAATGATTGGGGTGGTTGCAGCCGATTATGATGCTAGCATCATTTATAATATGTTGTAAAAAAGTAAGCGCAATACTGTTGTTATCGTCTTTATAACTTTACTTATCGCTGCTTCCATAGTTTATGGTTTTGCACGGTACATGGTAAGACCTTTGAAAGAACTCATAAAACATGTTGACCGTATTTCAGCAGGTGATCTGGCTGTTAAATATTTATCAAAAGATAAAGGTGAAGTTGGACACCTTGCTGATGCTTTTAATAAGATGACAGATAACTTACGTACTCTCATCCAGCAAGTGGCCCATTCTTCAGAGCAATTAGCAGCTTCAGCTCAACAATCATTAGCCACATCGCATCAGTCTGCTCAAGCGGCAAACCAAATTTCTGCTTCAGCCATGAATGTTGCTCATGGGGCAGCGCAGCAGCTGGAAGCAGTTAAAGCAGCGTTAGTCACTGTAGAGGAAATGTCAGCAGCCATTCAGAGCATTGCAACAAATGCTGATTTTGCTACAGATATTTCGAAAAGAACAGTAATTGCCGCCATTGAAGGTAATAAAGCAGTGGAAACGGTGGTTAATCAGATGAACCAGATTGAAACTACCGTTACTCATACAGCGCACGTAGTTGCTAGATTAGGTGAAAGGTCGCAAGAAATAGGGCAGATTGTGTCAGTCATTTCGGGTATCGCAAGTCAGACTAATCTCCTTGCGTTCAACGCCGCAATCGAAGCGGCACGTGCTGGTCAGCAGGGCAGAGGTTTTGCGGTAGTAGCAGAAGAAGTCCGTAAACTTGCGGAACAATCGCAAGATGCGGCAAAGCAAATAGCAAGTTTGATTACTGAAATTCAAGAAGAAACTATTAATGCAGTACATACAATGAATAAAGGTACCCACGAAACCAAAGTTGGTATAGATAATGTGAATCATACTGGGACTAAATTTAAAGAAATAGTAAGTTTCATTAACCAAATGTCAGATCAGGTTGCTACTATGTCAACTTCGATTAATCAAGTATCTAGTGGTAGCCGGCAAATCGTATTGTCAGTTCGTGAGATTGAGCAAATCGGTAAGGCTGCGGCCGAGAAGGCGCAAAATGTATCAACTGCAACAGAAGAACAATCAGCATCTATGCGAGAAATTGAAGCTTTTGGCCAGACGCTTGCAAATATGGCTAACGAATTGCAAAACTCTATTAAAAAGTTTACATTATGAGCGCTAACCATGCTGTAAGCTGAAAGTGTGTGCGATGCACTTGGCATATGGATATAAAAAGGCTGGAAAGGAAACCACCGTTTTTCTTTCCAGCCTTAAAGTTTTCTAATCAACCGGGAAATCCCTAACAAGGCTTAGTAACTTTTTAGAACATCAAAAATGCCATAACCTGGACGACAATCAAACCTGCCATTAACGGAATTGCAGTCCGTTTAATTACCTCAAACGGTGATACTCCGGCGACACCGGAAATGGCGACTATTACTGCCGTGATCGGAGACATGGCACGCGCAACACTGGCAGAAAGCTGCATTGGCAGTAGCAGATTGACTGCCTCAGCTCCGATTTTTGCGGCAACATCAGGTGCAAAAGCGGAGAAGGCGAAGAAAGGTGCATTACCTGATCCCATAACGATGGAAGAGCCGGTGATAATTGCGCTCATCAGTATAACCATCGCATCTTTGCCAAAACCTGCTCCTTGTGCTGAATTGATTAAGGTATCAATAGCACCTAGTGATGTTAGTCCCTTGGCAAATGTTTCACCAGCAATAATCAGGGTAACGACAGTTGCGAACTGCACACCCATACCATCAAAGAAAGTCTGGATGCTGGAAAAAATCTTCTTGATATCTTTGTAGCGAATAAGCTCACAGACCATGGCAACGGCTAAGCCAATAAATAAGGCTACGTTGATGCCCATAGAGATACCACCAACTTTGAAATAGCCGAATAGCATGATCAGGATTAATGGAACTGCTGGCAAAATTGCATAATACGCTGGTGGCAGTTCTTCTTCTGTTCCTTTTTGAACAGTGGCTGCAGCCTCGTCAAGAGGAATTCCTTTCGCTAATCCATTTTCATAGTTTTTGTCAAACCATCTCTGAACAAAGTAATGGACAACCACCATAACAAGAGTAACAGCAATCGCTGGTGGCAGTTGGTATTTAACAAAGTAATCAACTGGGGTTATACCAGCATATTTTGCTGCCAAAATAGAGTTGCCTGAAGCTGGACCTAGGTCAAGACAGCCGTTGGTGCCAATGACTGCAGTGGCTGTTGTCCGGCTGATACCTAGCGAAATGTAGATCGGATACAGGGTAACCATTAATAACAATCCAAAGCCGGAAGCGCTGGGGATAAATGGATGAAGCACTTGACCGATGAGAAAACCGCCACACAATACAAGATACGGGGAACGAAGATACCGCAATGGCTTAACAGCAAAATGAACCATTGCCTTGCTGGCGCCAATCTTATCCATATATTTCGCGAAACCTGCGCACGCCATAATCATAAGACCAAGTTCAGCGGTGCGCTTTGATGTTAGCGTATCGACAAATTTAAATAGGTCAAACCAAGGTGAACCGGTGGATGTTTTGGCTGGTAAAATAGGGCCAAAATTAAAGATAATTGCGAATGCCATCATCGCAAATCCACCACAAATTAAAACGGTTTGAGCCTTGTAATTTTTGAAAATGAGATAGCCACACACGATAACTACGATACTTGCAATCGTCAAACCTAGCATATTTTCTTACCCTCCCAAATTCATATTTAAAACTAGAGCAGTGTGTTACTTCTCCTCATACTTTAATGTGAAAAAATTAGATGGATTAAGAAATAGATATAGGGATAACCTTGCATCAGGAATTCCAGGGATGATTATGAAAACTGGGTTTTATTTGGCAACAATATGTTCAATAATCCGCCGCAACAGATTAAAACGTGGCTCAAGGGAGTCCAGTAACAGGTATTCATCAGAGCTATGGGTACTGCCACCTATTGGGCCCAGTCCATCAATTGTCGGAACGCCTAGATTTGCGGAGAAATTTCCGTCAGAACCTCCGCCAGTCGCAGCCCATCCCAGCGTTATTCCTAAGTCAGCGGCAATTTTTTCTACCGCGCTGCATAACTTTAACGTGCTTTCAGAGGGAACCATTGGCGGACGGATGACACCACCGGATACTTTTACCGTTACGTCTGGTGTTTTAGGATGGGAAACTAATTCTTGCATCAGACCTTCTATACGTTTCGCCTCGTCAATAGTACAGATTCGCATATCTACTTCCGCTTTAGCCTGCTCAGCAACGACATTAGCAGCCGTACCGCCGGTGACAAGGCCAACGTTAACGGTTGTGCCTATTTCATAATTTGTTTGACTATGTAGAAACTGTATCCAGTAAGATAACTCCTGAATAGCGCTACGGCCTTTTTCGTGATCAACACCGGCATGTGAGGCAACACCAGTAATGTCAATCGTATAACGACCAATTCCTTTTCGCATGTTTACCAGATTTCCGTTAGCCCGTGCTGGCTCTAGCACCAGTGCGTACTTGCTTTTTTTCGAGAGTTCTTCAAGCAAAGGACGGGAAAAGCGAGAACTGATTTCCTCATCACTGTTCAGTGCTACACACACGTTTGCTTTAGCTAGCTTTCCTTCACGTTGGAGACTCTCAAGTGCATAGAAAATATACAACAAACCTGCCTTCATATCAGCGACGCCAGGACCGTGGATTTTATTTCCGTTTATAGTAAATGGCCGTTCTGCTGCAGTCCCAGTCGGAAAGACAGTGTCCATATGACCCATCAGCAGTACATCATATTGATCTTGGTCAGTGTTAGAAATCTGAAGACAAGGGCCTACGGAAGAATGCAGGTGATGGGTCTCGACTTTCCAACCGATATTCGTAAACTTGTCCCGAAAAAAATCAGCAATTTTAGCTGTGCCTTCGGGATACTTAGAGCCGCTATCAATATTGACTAAATATTCCAGATCTTTTAGGTATGCGGAAAGATCAAACGTTGGGTTATTCATCATTCACTCATCCTTCTATTTTCTCAGATGTCTTTTGATTATGCTTATTTAGTTGATTCCCATTCTCAGAGCTCCGCAGCCTAGCGGATATTTTTTCTGCCGCATCAATCACGAGGGGGATCCATTCTTGTCTTTTTTCTGGAGTAAACCGCTGAATCGGTCCAGCTATACAAATACAGGCAATAACTTTCCCCAATCCATCTCTGATAGGTGCTGAAATTCCGTATGCTCCAGGGGAATTTTCTTCCTCACTCACTGCATAGCCCCGCTGACGGATTGTTTCATATTCTTTCAATAATTCTTCGGGGTCCACGATGGTATTGGGTGTCTTTTTAATTAACGGCGTAGTTGCTAATAATGCTTTTATTTCTTCGGGATCTTGGTATGCGGTCAACAGTTTTCCTATTGCGCCGGCATAAATCGGAAATTTGGCTCCCAGTTTACCATGGAGCCGGATAGCATGAGCACTTTCAATCTTGTAAGCAATAACTGGATCTTTGCCATCCATAACCCCAATAGATACAGTTTCCATTACAGTTTTTGACAGGTCTTTAACTATATCCTCAGCAAGACTCCATATCCCCTTGTGTTCACTGTAAATACAACCCAGCCGGTATATAGATGGACCAATACAATACTTTTTGCTGTGTTTGTCCTGAACAACAAAACCTGCTTCAGTGAGATCACTCAGAATTTTGAAAACACCACTTTTTACACAGCCAATCTCTTTTGCTAATTCCGTAACACTAAATTCATATGGATAATCACCTAGCCGTTTCAAAATGTAAATGATTTTTTCAGTGCTATTCACAAACTCACCCCTTTTCTTGTTCTCTACAAGAGAACGCGATTCATTATGAGAGAACCTTTTGGTATTATTATTCCATTGAATGAAAATTTTGTCAAGCATTATCATTTAAGACCAAAAGAAGATCAAGGGGACGGTTCTTGCTTGATAGTTTTATGATAGTGTAAAATAAGGCTGAGGTGGTGTGTATGCCTAGATGTGCCCGGAAAAAGGGAGATTATGAAATTTATCATGTCATTCAACGAGGGAATGAAAAAAAATCGATCTTCTATGATGATGAAGATCGAAACCGGTACCTGGGAATTTTACAAAAAAATCAAGAAAAGTATGATTTTAAGCTATATGCATATTGTTTGATGGACAATCATGTTCATTTATTAATTGCATCAAACGGTAGTGACATTTCACAAATCATGAAAAGCATCAATATAAGTTATGTCATGTATTTTAACCGTAAGCATGCGAGATGCGGGCATCTTTTTCAGGATCGTTTTCGTAGTGAAATTGTTACCAATGATGCATATGCGTTACAAGTCTCGAAGTATATTCATTTAAATCCTGTAAAGGCAGGATTAGTTGATAGTCCGGAACATTATCGGTGGAGTAGTATTACTGAATACATGGAAGAGTCACAGATAACTGGCAAAATGGTAGATAGATCTTATTTGTTAGGATTTTTAGCTAATGATATTACGAGTGCGCAGAAGCAATATCGAGAATACATAGGACTACCTGAAGTGCAGCGGCCGATCTGTCATACAGATTATCATGACACGACTAGCTTAGGAGTTGAGAGTGAACCCCCCAAGATGTCACTAGAAGAATGTAGAGCTTTTGTTAGTAATTATATTCACCAAATACATCATGAACAGACTGGTGGACGAGGAAAAGAAAACACCAGGAGAAATTGGATAGTAAAAGAGCTTCGGCGTAGATCCAATTTGTCATTGAAAGACATTGGGAACCTAGTAGAGTTGAGCGAATCCAGAGTTAGTCGGATTTTGAAATCGGGAGAAAAATAGCAAGCAAGAACCGTCCCTCTTTTGCAATTCTTTTGCAAAAAGGGTGGATAGATAGCTGTTAGTTAGCTATCTATCCACCCTTGTCATTGGCATTACGAAGAAGTATCGAGAGTTATTTGTATTTGTAGAAATGAAAGTGTGGCAGCCGTCTGTCTAAAAAAGGGAGACTGCCGCTTTTTATGTTGGAGCGGTTATCACTATATCACTAAGAAAAAATCGGCTTGAAGTATATATCAGGCTCTTAACTGTACCTATACAAAATATAAAAACTGCATATTTTAATAATGTCAATTTTATCTTATAATACTATCACGTGTTACATGGTGCTATGTGCCAAAGGTAAGGAGATGTGAAAGGAGAGAAAACAAGTATGAGACCAGAGTCGTTAATTTCCACAAGACAGCTGGTATATGCAGCACTAGGCATTGCTCTCGTGTTTGCATGCACAGCATTTGTAAATGTTCGTCTGCCTATTGCTGCGAATGGTGGTTTAATTCATTTGGGGAATGTACCGCTGTTTATTATCGCTGCTCTTTACGGTCGGTGGATAGGAACTTTAGCGGGAGGAATCGGTATGGCTCTGTTTGATGTGGTGGGCGGCTGGCTGTTATGGGCGCCATTTACAC
>NZ_JBYKYF010000080.1:0-4232 GCF_057736855.1 Sporomusa sp. | reverse complement strand
GGGGTATACCGTCGGTGCTATTTGTGAAACCAATCAAAGCCTTAAGGCATTTGTGCTGGCGTTAGTAATGGCGTGTACCATTAAAGTGGTTGGCTATTATGGTGCTGAAGTGATTATTTACGGCAACTGGTTTGCACCGTTGGCATCCATACCCGGTAATCTCGTTCAGATTGGTGTGGCTTCGGTTATTGTGTTACCTTGTGTGAACAAACTGAGAAAATCGACTAATCCGCTAAGTAAGAGTGTTGACAAAAAAGTAGATATTAAGTAGATATTAATCTTTAGGTTTCTAACGCCTTCTGTACCGCTTCTTTGATACTATTTTTAAAAAGCGTCAAATCGCCTGCTTCAATTTCTATTGGTATCTGGGTATGATCAAAAAATTCCAGTATATCCTCATCAGTGAACTTACAAATGCCAGTGTCAACAAGCACGATTTTATTATAAAAGGCAAAAGCCTGTTTCATGGCCACTTCATCCACGCCCCAGCCTGGATCAAAAAATTCACGCCATTTTACTAACCAACTGGGTGTCATATAGAATGTCTTGGGATCTCGTGGTTGACCATCCGGCAACAGCTCTCCTAGAAAAATTTCCCAACAACTTGAGCCCCGCAAACGGATTAAATCATAACTTTGTAAAAATTCGTCAAATAAGGGGTGACATTTTTCGCCAAATAAAAAGATGATTTTGTCTGCCTGCACCGTATCTAAGGCCTGCAATACTTTTTCTTGCAACTTTTTTAAATCTACATGTACACGCAACGGCAGATACATTACAGAAAATTCACAGTCAAATAGGTTTTCCTGCTCAAATTCAGCAAGCACTTTTTCCAGTTCTAACTGGAAAATTCCGCAGCCGAGAAAACATATTTTCAACTTCTAGCCTCCTACCGGTTGATATGGTTTTGTCAAATGTAATACATACTTTGCAAATATTTGCCATAAAAATCTAAAATTCCTTCCGAGCATGAAGTTTGTCAGAAATTACACTATTATTTTTTGGATAGTAGAAAATTTATGTATATGTGATAAAAAAGACTAAGGCTTCTGCCCTCTAAGAAGATGTCAAAAGCCTTAGTTTTTTCATAATGTCACTACATTCTGTTAGTTACCTAATTCCTAAAGGTATGTTCTTACTCACACAATTTTTACTACTGGCTTAATCAGGTCATTTGGTTTATCTTTCATAAGTTCTATAGCATCTTTAATGCGCTCAAAACCTTCAAAACGATGAGTAATTAGTTTAGATACATCTAATTTTCCGTAAGAAACCAAAGAAGCCAGCTTAGTCATGCGCAGGCGGCCACCAGGCATAAGCCCGCCGAGAATTTGCTTATGCCCCATACCAACGCCCCATTCGACTCGTGGAATCTTAATATAGGAGCCTTCTCCCAGATAATTTACATTGCCGATTTTTCCGCCTGGTTTTACGGATTTTATTGCTTCAGCAAATGTATCCACAGAACCACCAGCAATAATCACTTTATCAACGCCTTTACCGCCAGTCATTTCCAATACTTGTTCATCGATGGGACCATTTTTATAGCTGATAAAATCGGTAGCCCCATAGAATTTGGCAGCTTCTACACATACTGGCCTTGTACCTACGGCAATAATTCTCGAGGCTCCTCGCAGATTAGCACCTGCTACCGCCATAAGACCTACTGGTCCAATTCCAATGACTAGTACTTCATCACCAAACTGAATATCTGCAAGCTCGGCGCCATGAAATCCAGTAGGCACCATATCAGACAACATGCAGGCCTCCATTGGGTCAATATTTTCCGGCAGTAATGCAAGATTACCATCTGCGTCATTGACATGAAAATACTCAACAAATACGCCGTCTTTAAAGTTGGAGAACTTCCATCCTGCCAACATTCCACCAGAATGCATGGAAAATCCGGCTTGGGCCTCTAATGAATTCCAATCAGGAGTAATGGCTGGAACTAGTACTTTATCTCCGGGTTTAAAATCTTTTACTAATTTGCCAACTTCGACAATTTCTCCACAAGCTTCATGGCCAAGGATCATGTTGTGCCTTTCACCAATGGCACCTTCATATACAGTATGGATATCTGAGGTACATGGCGCAACGGCTAATGGTTTACAAATTGCATCGGTAGGCCCGCAAACGGGTTTTTCTTTTTCAATCCAGCCAGTACTTCCGATTCCTAACATTGCGTACCCCTTCATAGATAACCCTCCTCTGATTGGTCTGAAACCATTCTCAAAAAACAACTGTATAGTTTAGAGTTTGCTTACTTTGCTATTTTTTCAAAAGTATAGTTTAGTATAACCGGTCTATTTACCTAATTATTCGAATAGGAAGGACCAAGAATTAGCAACTCAACGAACAGACTGTGAGTAGGGAGAAGCGGCAAGATGAGGAAGATTAGGGGAAAGCAAGCTAATTGGAAAAGAAATTCTGGACTGTGATATGAAGCATATGGTAATATACAAATAACAATTTGTTACGAAGTGAATATGAAAATGCTTTCTAGGGTTCCGTGACACCATGTCAGTCTGGTCCGAGAGAAAGCGCACAGCAAGCTGTGTACACGGAAGGATAAAAGCCTGGGAGTACTTTTGTACGTCCTAAGGCTTTTTGTTTTAGCGGCGGAGCTAGGCAATATTTTTTAGGAGCCAGTAAGATGTCTGGTTAAAAGAGAAAATCAGAAAATGAGGAGATGATTAATGTGTACAGTTTTATCATGGACAACAAATGGGCTATTCTACTTGTTCTCGAATGTTTTGCCTGGTCGGCAACTATATTTATGTTTTATGCTAGGTATAAAATGCAATCACAGTTTTGGTTCAAAGCAGCCTCGGTATTGTTACTACTTACAGGAGTTATTCCACAAGTGATTTTGGGTGTACTACATTTTATTACCAACAAAGAAATTGATTTATTTACGCTTTTTATTGTTCTGCTAATTATCTACGGGATGACTATCGGCAAACAACATGTTCAGAAATTGGATGCATGGGCGCAAAAGAAATTTTCAAAATAGCCTGTTGTTTTATCAAGTTGATGTAGCAGAGAAAACCCTACTACCTAAACAAATGTATCTTATATACCATGATTTGAATACTTAATAATTATCAAAAAAGCAGTATCTAGAGTAGCGGGTGAGAATAAGTGTTGAAATAAGATGTTGAAATAAGGGATCTCCTAGTTTATAATGAGCATAGAAATTAAAATAGAATATTCGCAAATTTTGTCGAATATGATTATAGAAGCCTGCAGCAAGTCCAAGATGGGGCACGTGATTGTTACATAGGTGAGGTGACTTGTGGGGTTAAGGTTGGAACCAATGTAGTGCGCAATACAGGTAAAGTCTTATGGATTTTGTTGAGCTCAGTGCTGAAGTGGCCTGTTAAATCAGATACATCTATATTGTCATACTGGTTCTGGAAGACGGCAGATTGTTCTCTGTGTTATAGAAGGATAAACTATGAATTTTGATGCAGTAAGATATAGCGAACTATTGGTAGTTTACTATAAACAGGGGGTTACAAAATGGGTATTTTTAACAATCTGAAAGTGAGTTTGAAGTTGGGTGTATTAATAGTTATAGCCTTTATTGCCTTAGGAGCTGTAGGGTTTACTGGGTATTCCTATCTTCAAGAGGCAAATAGGGCTATAAACACTATGTATGCCGAACGACTGGTTCCAGTTCAGATTTTGACTGAAACTGTTTCACGTTCCAGAACGGTGGATGCAGCAACATTAGAATTGATGCTTTCAACCAATGCCAGAATGAAACGGGAATTACAGAGAGAGATAAATAACAATGTGTCGAAAATCAACGAAAATATAGCTCTTATTGAAAATTTACCGTTAGATGAAAAAGCGAGAGAGTTGCTAACTGAAGTACAGGAAGCGCAACAAAAGTATCGTAAAGCCAGAACCGAAGCTATAGAGTTAGCCATGCAAAATAAAAATGCGGAAGCTTATGCGCTATATACGGAGAAGGTAGATCCGTTAGCCGCAGCGTATGCTGACAATTTGCGTGAACTAGTTAATTATTATATAGAACTTTCCGAACTTATGAATGTTGAAACCCAGGCAGCGGCCAATTCGGCTACACAAATTACTGTTGGGTTAATTATGACGACACTTTTGCTATTAGGTTTATGCGGGTGGTTCATTACCAGGATAATAACAAAACCATTACAATTTTTAGTAGGTATTTGTAAAGAACTAGCTGAGGGGGATTTTCGTGA
>NZ_JBYKYF010000446.1:859-1830 GCF_057736855.1 Sporomusa sp. | reverse complement strand
ACAACAATATCAGCCTGAGACAAACGAGTAGCAAACTCCCGGCTATCCCAGCCAACTCCGTGAATGGGAATATTGGTTGAGAACAGGTTGGCAAGCATATCTGCTTTCTCGTTATCACGGGCACCAATTGTAACCGTAGCAGCCTGATTACTAACCAAAGCAGCAGTTACCGCACGTGCTGCACCACCTGACCCCAAAATGACAACATGACTTCCGTTCACAGCAACCCCCGCCTGCTTGAGCGAGCTGATATAGCCATCAGCATCAGTATTATAGCCAATCAAGCGGCCTTGCTTAACAACAATGGTATTAACAGCACCAACCAGCTTGGCACGGTCATCGATTTCATCCAAATAAGTCATAATAGCTACTTTGTGCGGGATGGTAACGTTGACGCCGGCAAATCCCAGCGCTTTAATTCCGGCCACAGCCTGTGGCAGCAATTCCGGAGGAGTAGCGAGCGGCAGATATACATAATCTAGACCGGTGGCGGCAAAAGCAGCATTGTGCATAACCGGGGAAAGTGAATGGCTGAGCGGCCAGCCTAACAAACCAACTTTTTTTGTAGTGGCTGTAATATTCATATGATAGTACTCCTTTACCTTATCTCTGGCCTAGGATCAGTAAAAACTGCTATGAGCCTGATAAATAGTGCTTATAAAAAATATCCTATCTATAAACGGCCAGTGGCTTTTAATAAGCGAATGACCAGCTTTTCTAACTGACGGGTAATTTTTGTGCCAATAAATTCTTGTTTGGTTAATGGCTGAACCCAAATAGTAAACATTCCTAAGCGATTACCGCCCAACACGTCAGTGAACAATTGATCACCAACTACAGCAATTGCCCCTGGACTTACATTCATGATCTGAGCGGCCTGACGAAATCCTGTCCGGGAAGGTTTCAGCGCTCGGGCGACAAAGGGAACTCCGCACTGAGCAGCAATTTGTTTCACACGGTCATTGCCGTTA
>NZ_JBYKYF010000446.1:0-849 GCF_057736855.1 Sporomusa sp. | reverse complement strand
ATCCTGACTGGCTAAATCATTAAGCCATGTCAATACCTCTGGACAAAGCTCTGAGCTGGTCCAGGGAATAATCGTATTGTCAAGATCGATAACTATGCCCCGAATCCCCCGCTGCTTGAGTTCGTTCAGATCAATATCATATAAGGTATTTACTGCCAAACAGGGCGCTAATAAAGTAAGCAAAAACGCTCCTCCTAAGTTAAAGCCATCCATCTTAGTACCGAGTAAAAAAGATAATGATTACTAATAAGTAAGTCAAACACCAATTTATAAAATAGTTTTCCCATGTTTTAAAAAAATGGGATTGGCTGGCAAATAATTATTTAAATTATATCACGGTAGCAAGTAAAACAAAAGTATTACCACAAAGACACTCACCATCACCAACCAAATTGTTTGTATCATAGCGCAGAGCAAGCATCTCCCTTGGCGGATTTTCTGTTTACAGAAACTCACTCTAACTCTACTCTCTGCAATAGGACTGACAAACAAAGCTGCCCTATTGGACAGCTTATCGATAATAATCACTCATAAAGTCAGGAAAATCCTCATCTTTTCCTAATTCGATTAATTTTTGTCTTGCCTCTTTAAGAGTAGTCCCAATTCTTGTTAATTTACCGTGCTTATCGATCAACAGAATCTCGCCATTTCCAATTACTACTTGCTCCAAATCATCCTGACTTGTCCAAAAATATTGAGATTCCATATTTCATCCCCTTTACTACCATTTTTTTTATGCATTCGGCAAAAAACATTGTAATTCCTGCAAATAAAATAGCCACCCACAAGGATGGCTCAGATTGTAGACAAAGCCGCTTTTATGCCGTAAGGCAAAAAGCGGCTTTCTAT
>NZ_JBYKYF010000079.1:0-11598 GCF_057736855.1 Sporomusa sp. | reverse complement strand
TACGCAGAGGTATTGCACTATATAAAGGGCATACCTGGGAAAAACACAGTCTGTTAAATCGTTTGCAAATATTGTCGCTACCCAGCTTGCTATCATTAAGACAACAAGGGATATCACCTGGATATCCTCAGCCTATTCGCAGTTGTCTATTGTGTTTGCCTTCTTAATCGCATCTCCTGGATATTTTAATGACGAATTGCAACTCGGTCAATTATTTGAGATCTCTGGTGCTTACTGGTTTGTTCATGCCGCGCTCTCTTATATCATCGAAAGTTTCGGTAAAATTGCCCAATGGCAAGCTGTAAAAAACCGGTTGCAACAGTTTTACACTCAGCTCATTCAAGCACAGCGCCTACCGCCGGCCACTTCCTTTCACAGCGCTAATACACTCATAACTAAAGAACATGTACTGATAAACAAACTTACATTTGAACTTTCCGCCGGTAAAAGTTTACTTATAACTGGACCTTCAGGCTGTGGAAAAACAACATTATTACAAACATTAGCCGGAGTCTGGCCCTATTTTGCCGGAAAAGTGTCCTGCCCACCTGCTGGTAGTGTCCTGTTTCTTCCGCAAAAGCCCTATCTCCCCATTGGTTCACTGCGTGCTGCAATACTGTACCCGCACAGCCATCACAGGATAACAGATGAAAAATTGAAAGAAGCTTTGCATATATGTAAGCTAGACTCGTTACTCCCGTGTCTTGACATCGAAACAGACTGGTCAAAGAGCCTTTCTCTCGGTGAACTCCAACGGCTTTCGTTAACCCGGGCCATCCTATATCAGCCACAGTGGATTTTCCTGGATGAAACAACTTCTTGCCTTGACACTAGCATGGAAGCAGAAATATACCAAGTACTTAGAGAAAAATTACCTACTTCCGCATTAATCAGCATTGGTCACCGTGACACGTTAAAGACATACCACCGTCTGATATTAAAACTAAGCAACACTAGCGACTGGAGTTGCTCTGAGCAGATGCAACAACAAAAAATGTGACATCTTACAAAACTAGGCAATCCTCAAAATTCAATACCCTTTTGCGCCTTGATTCCCTGTTTAAACGAGTGCTTAATTTCTCTCATTTCAGTTACTAAATCGGCTTTATCAATGATTTCCTGGCACGCGTCGCGTCCAGTAAGTACCAAATGCAAATAACTAGGTTTTGAATTTATTAACTCCAGTACTTCGTTTACCGAAACTAGCCCCGCCCCAATGGCATAGTTAATTTCATCCAAGATAATCATGCCCCACTTTCCTGACATGATTTCCTGCCTGACATCTTCCAGTGCATTTTGGGCCGCATCTTTAAGCTTATCTCGGTCATCGCCACTACTATTTCTCACAAAAGCTTCGCCCATTTGGCAGATAACAAAATCTGCTCCCATTCTTTCGGCTGTTTTCAATTCGCCATATTTCCGATTACCTTTAATGAATTGTATTACAAGTACCCTAAGCCCTTGTCCCCAGGCCCGCATACCCAGTCCCAAAGCAGCCGTTGTTTTTCCTTTGCCATTTCCGGTATTCACAATAATTAATCCTTTGGGTTCTACCATACTGACAATACTACGCTTTCTATGCATGGCCCTTCATTCTCATTTCCATAAAACTAGCCATCTGTCTGGCCTTAAAACACCCTATTGGCTGTCTTGCTACATCCTGTTTCTTAATGACTATGAGGAAATAGACTGCCTTAGGCGGGCTGGTTTTATTCTCCTGAGTAGAAAGATGCGCATTATCATATGGCCAATTTTTCGGAGTATATTGCAACATACAATCTCCCTCCTTGACAAAATCTATCGTTAACAATTTGTTCCGCAGACTCAATAGACGCACAACTGCCTATTATATATGGCTTACGTGCTTTTATTTATAGCAATATCATCTGCGCCGTTGACAGTAAGCAATATACTGATTCCAAAGCCGTTCCAGCATGTGGCAGGCCCCCTGTATTCCCATAAAAGGCCGATCACTAAGGATGACTTCGTCATATACCGGCAGCGCAATATTCTGACATACCACGTTAGACACCGCCTTTTGCTGCAATATAGCCTTCTCGTTGCTGCCAGCCAACAATAACCCGCCCTCCAGTTCTGTCAACAACCGCTCAATTACCTGACTGTCGCCGGTGGCCTCAATAAAAGTGTCAATACAATCCGGTAAAGGATAAGATGGTTGTTTATCATAGGCCATTACCGTCAGCCAGCCTGTATCCAGCCACTCGGTTCGAACCGCCTCAGCCATGGCCACAGCTACCGAGCCAGGGGCGGCGATCAGCGTCTTTTCAAACCACATATCTCCCCAAATGCGCTGCATTTCCAGCGTAGCTGCCTGCACCTTCCGTTCCAGGATGCTGACTTCCTGCCGGACTTTCCCCAAGTCAATGCTGCCGCCTGATACATGTTGCTGCAAACTTTGCAGCCAGGTGAGCGATCCCTGCAGCCCATAGGGCGGCGGTAAAGACACATAAGGCATACCATATCGCTCGTTAAGCAATACGGCCAAGTCATATCCCAATTCTTCATGCACCACAACATTGAGCGCAGCACTGGTCATACTGGCTATTTCCTCGGTACTACTGCCAGCTCCCGGGCAGGCCAGCACCTGATATCCTGCCAGCTTGAGCATGCGTTTTAGTTCCTGCACATCATTATCGGCATTATAGTACCCCATCGTACATCCCAGCAGATTAACAGTACCGGGCAGCACACCGTTTGAACGGGTAAGCGGCATCTGCTCCAGATATGCTCTGGCAGCAGCACGGTAGCCTGCGGCAAAACCGCCAGCCAGCCCACCGCTATCCACATAGACCACCGGGCAATTCAAATCCACCTGCTTGGCAATTCCCGCAATATCATCACCAATCAAACTGACGGAACAGCTATTTTCAATCAGTACGACAGATGGACAATCCCGCCGTCGGATGGTATCCAGTGTTTCCAGCAAACATTCCTCAGTACCGTAGACAACGGCATGATTATCGGCCTGCGTACAATAAAATTGTGAACTAACTGCCGGACACTGTCTTTCCAGATGGCGAAGCGCATAAAAATAGCACCACATGGGACCATTAGCCACTAATACAGCATCAGGAATACCAGCGAAAAAAGCGGCTGAACCGGTAAGTGCACAGGCCTCTGCCAGAGTACGCATATCTTTCCACTGACGATTACACATATACAATCCCTCCCCGCCTGTCATGACGCTGCGCCAGACGTACCAGTTTGGTCATCAACGTGATGATGCCGCCAACCCCAGCCAGTGGCAATAGTGGCAAAAAGAGCTGCTTTTTCCCTACATCCGCCAATTCATGGGTTGTCACCACAATATCCGCCGTATCTACTACGGCTTCACCTTCAACCAGAGAATAACAGGGTATCGTGGTTTGTTTCTTCAGTTCCTCATATAAATCGGCCCGTTGGTCGTCACTCAACACATCGTCCATCAGAACAATGCCTGCCAAAGTTACCCTATATAAGGAAAATAACTCTAACACCCAGGCGGGGTCAAAATAAAGCAGCGGGCGGCCAACATACAACACAATCCGCTTGCCCTGCAACAAGGCGCTACACTTAGCAATATGCTGATTCAACCGGTCTTCTTCTGTTTTGATGGCAACCGCAGCTTGCTGTTCCCGGTTTAGAAACCGGCCAAGGTTCGTCAACCACAAGGCAGTCAACCGCCAGCCTGCAGGATAGTCGCCGTCAAAAGCAGGGACTCCAAGCATGTCCTCTAATTCCTGTCCCAACTTGCGCATCCAGGTATCAGACGGTTTGGTGCCAGTAAGCGGAACCGTCAGCGCGGTAACCGGCACCTGTCTTATATCTTCTAGCGAGGCATATGCCGGGAAATGACAATACACTTTGAGGCCAAAATACTCAAGCAAACGCTTAATTTCCTGCACATCAACCCCATTGGGACCACCACGGTCTCCTAATAAAGTAACTGTATTAGCCAGCTTTGGCTGGGCAATCATAAACCGCTCGGCTAATAATTTGCCTGCATGATAAAATCCGGCATAATAGTCGCCATCCAGATATCCGTAGCAAGGAACAGACATCACTGGTATACCCAGTGCCGCCTCTGCCTCCCTGGCTATCGCTGCGGTATCATCACCAATCACGCCAGCCACACAGGAGTTGGCAATCAAAATATAGCTGGGCTGATATTTTGCGGCTGCATAATCAATACATTGTCTGAGCAGTTCGGCTCCGCCGAAAATCGAATGTTCCTCCGTCAGCCCGCTAATTACCAGTGGTGCGGAGTACTGCTCCTGCATAAATTGCTGTTTTGCCAACGAACGGAAATGCATCCCCAAATCCATTTCCCGGCCGATATGCCCGCATGCTTTGGGGCTATGGTAAATAACAACAGCACCTTCATTATGTGAAACAGCACGCCAAACTCCTGGCATGGCGCAACTATAGCCCCGTTTGCGGGCTGTTTTCGCCCGTTTATTCATCACCATAGCTAAGTACCAACTCCTCTAACTCCTCAAACGACAGGGGGCTTGGCACAGTCAGCGCCGTATTCTCACAAATATAGTCGGCTAACTTACGATAAATTGCCGCCTGCGGCGATTCTGCTGCAAATTCTATAACCGTTTTACGATGAATTTCAGCCTTATTGACAGTACGATCTCGAGGAATATAGGCTACCAAAGAAGTATTTAATCTTTTGGCGAATTCCTCCAGCAACGCCTGCTCATTGACAATACCGCGGCTATTGCCAATGATGCCGCCAAGCCGCACCGGCCCGCGGGCGGCATAGCGGGCCACCCCTTTGGCAATATTGTTGGCAGCATAGAGCGACATGAGTTCGCCGGAGGAAACGATATAAATATCGGTTGCATAGCCCTCCCTTATGGGTACGGCAAAGCCGCCGCACACCACATCACCTAATACATCATAAAGAATAAGGGCATCTTCAGGCAAAGCCTGCAAGGCTCTCAGCTTTTCTAAGGCCACGATAATGCCGCGTCCGGCACAGCCCACTCCCGGTTCAGGCCCTCCGGCCTCAACACATTGTACGCCACCAAAACCAGTGTGTACCAAGTGTTCTGCTTTGACTTCGTCACCATACTGCTTGACCATGTCCAGTACAGTTTGGGAACAAACCCTACCTAGTAAAAGGCGGGTTGAATCGTTTTTGGGATCACAGCCAATTTGACAGACCTGATATCCTTTTTCAGCCAAAGCTGCCGACACGTTGGCGGCTGTGGTAGACTTGCCGATTCCCCCTTTGCCATAAAAGGCAATTTTTTTTTGCATATTACTTCAATCCCTCCCGATATATAGTCAGTCTTCAACACCTAATCTGTTTAGCATTTTTTTTGCTGCCGCAATGGCTTCCTACGTTTCTTTTTCGTTCGGCACATTGGCAAGTAAGCTTTTATAGGCTGCAATAGCTTCTTCGTTACATTCCAGCTTCTGATAACATACACCTTTAACCAAATAGGCACCAGCGTGCTTCGGCTGTAAGACAATAACCTGTTCTAAGTCACCGATAGCCAGTTCATATTGTCCCATATAGTAATAACAGATTCCCCGGCGAAAACGGGCGTCGATATCCTGGGGAGCCATTTCGAGAATACTAGTATAATCAGCCAGAGCTGCCTCATACTGTTTTGCCTCATAATAACTCAGCCCCCGCGCTGCGTAGGCCTGTACATTTTTTGGGTCCAGTTTGATGGCCTGATCATAATCAGCCATTGCCAAATCAAACTGATTATTGCTGGCATAGGCTTTTCCCCGCTTGATATAGGCTGCCGCATCATTGGGATTGGCGGTAATAGCCTTGGTGCTGGCAGCAATAACTTTTTGATTGGACTTAGCATCAGTCTTCTTATCTGCGGCAAAACCAATAGACACACTGGTCATAATAAAAGCAACAACAAGTAATATAATGGTTTTCTTCAACCCAAACACCTCTCTTACTAACTAATTACACTCTTGTTTCATGTACCGGCTCTCCTGCCGGTTCGATCATTGAAAAGCTACAGTACTGTGTACTGACAAGAAAAGACTTGACTTGCGGCAAGTACCTTGAGACGGTACAAATGGCCATGCCAACCCTGGCACAATCGGCACTAGGCCATCAAGACGCGTAGCAGCAAATCCTACTTTGATTTATGTCAACAGAATTTAATATAAATTCTGGTATAATAAAAAGGCGCGGGTCATAGTCGACCCGCAAACATGAAGGAGTAAGAAGAATGACATTAATAAGAAACTCCCTGCTACCATGGCAGCAGGGAGGATTTCTACAGCAAACACAACTAGAAACTCCTGATCTATGACCAGGAGTAAATTCAGCAAAACAACACCACTCACTGGAATAATTCCAGATAAGCAGATGTAACTGTAATCTCCTCCCCATCACTCGTGGGTAAAACGGCGATTTTTTGTCAGGCAGTTCTCCTGGCTCTGGATCATAGCTTGCCCAAACCTTCCCAAGACTCTCGTCCCAGTGGTATATCCTTGGGTTCACTCCCCATTACAGTGGCGGGACCGCGCCGGCATCACACCGGTCTTCCCTATTAAGCCCCTAAGGGCACCTAACGCAATAGTATTCACTTTTCACTAAATCTATATGTGTTCATATTATCACTTTTTAGTAAATAATGTCAAGTAAAATTCAGTTTCAAAACTTATACTGCCTGACTTACTGTCCGGGTTTCCGATATCCATACCATTGCCGGTAAACTCAACACTGGAATTTAGCCACCTGTGAGCGCATATCCTCGGCCATAAGGCACAGGCTCCGGCTGGAAGCGGCTACTTCCTCAATAGCCGCCGATTGTTCTTCAGTTGCCGAAGTAATCATCTGCGTATAGCTTACTGTTTCAGTAGCTACGGCGTAAACATTTTGCATAGATATACCTATTGCCGAGCTGGCATTTGCCAATTGCTCGGTGTCTGCCGTTATTTTCTGAACCTTTGTATTCAAATGGGTAATCATCAAATTAATCTGGTTTAGCTGCTCATCAGTGACGGCCAAAAGCTGCGAACCTTTTTCGACTTCTTCCAATCCACACTGCATCGAACGAACTGCTATATCTGTATCACTTTGCACATGGCTAATGATCTCAGCAATATGTTTAGCCGCCGCTTGGGATTGTTCTGCCAACTTCCGGACTTCCTCCGCAACCACAGCAAAACCTTTCCCGTGTTCACCGGCGCGAGCTGATTCAATAGCCGCATTTAAAGCTAACAGATTGGTCTGTCCAGCAATGCCGCTAATAACCGTAACAATTTTGCCAATTTGTTGAGAACTGTCTCCCAGTTTTTTTACCACTTCTGTGGCAACGCTGACTATCCGCCGAACTTCTAACATTTGCCCTGTTGCTTCTTGCATAGCAGCACGTCCTGTCTTGACGGTCTGCGCTGTTTCGGTTGAACGCTCGGAGGCTTCTACTGCGTTATTCGCAATATGGGTTATAAAAGAAACGATCTCTTCAATGGTAGCCAGCACCTGCTTGACAGCGTCTGTTTGCTTCGCCGCACCTTCTGCTACCTTCGCTACCGTGTTTGCAATTTGACTTGACGCCTCAGCCGATTCTTCTGATACAGCCATAAGCTGTTGACCGGCTGACGTTACCGCCTCAGATGTCTTAGAGATAGAAGAAACCATCATGCGAAGCCTCTTAGTCATCGTCGAAAAAATATCAAGCATATCGCTGATTTCATCTTTACCCTTAGACTTATACCGAGTTTTAGGTGTCCTCAAATCACCTTCGGCAATTTGCTTGGCGGCAAACGCTACTGTTACTAGCGGCTGGGTAATCTTACGGGAAAACCCTAGCGCGATTATCATGGCAACAAGCACGGCAAGCATATCCACTATCCACATGGTACGGTTAGTATCGTGGACTTCTTCATTCACAGCCTTTTGCCGCTCGTTTATATATCTTTTTTATATATGCAGCAAATTCCTCGGTCTTACTCGCCGCTGCATCTACTGTCATTACAATGTTAGGCAAGAATTCAATAACTTCTTCCTGCCCCTTTTCTCGCCGTATCTCAATGGCGGCATCTACGGCCTTATTATAGTCAAGCAAGATAGCTTTCAATTCCCCCAGACGCTCTTTCCCTTCAGCAGTTACCAACATGGTCTCCAATGCGTTAGCATGTTGCCACATTTCCTTTTTTGCTTGCATATAACGCTGGACATACTGATCATTTCCCGTTAAATAATAGGTACGGGCAAAGGATGCTTGCTTATATAACTGTAACTGAATACCGTCGCCATGAGTTTTAATTTGCCCAACCCATCCGATCAGATTATTGAAATTCTCCGCTACAGCTTGTGATTTTGTAAAAATGTACCCACTCATTAATACCAAGAGCATCACTATCACCAAACATACACCTAAAAATTGTCTGCCAACTGTCAATTTCATAAAGCTTTATCCTCCCTATTGGGGATTCACGATTGCAGGTATTCTGTAGTTTGTTTCAATGCTTTGACATTCAGACGTCTGAGGACAAAAAACCAGGTACAGACCTTTCTCAGGCCTTTGTCCTTCATGTTTTTTACATTACTCTATAACCCCGCCTTTGGCGCCTATCTTCTGCCATTAAGTTAAACGGCAAAATCAATCTGCTCAATCTTGTTTTGGTTAACAGACTACACCATATACTTGTCACATAGTCAACTGTGTGGTGTAATAATAAGTTTTAAATCGGCGCATCAATCCAAAAGCCTGCAACCAAAAGACTAGCATCTTCTTGCCTTAGAACAGTGCGCACGGTAATAGCCTCTTTTTCTTTTTCGAACTTCACTTTGTAAGAAATAATGGTGAAGGTCTCTTTTTCTTCGGCAGTAATAGGCTCTTGGGATACATATTTGCCAAGTTTTTGTTTAATCGACTGGCTGAGCAGCCAGAACTGATTCTCTGGCAAACCACTTTTCATCTTTTGATCAAAGTTTGCTGAAAATCTCGTGTAATCACTCTGATTAATACTGGTAAGCATTGCTTCGGTAATTTGATCGGCTGAACGTTGCATATCGGGTAATGAAACAGTAGGCGACAACGCTTCACTGCCACTCACCTTTCCGACCCGGTCTGCCACAATCTTCACAACCAGCGCCGACCAAGCCCGTACATCGGCCGCTAATTCGCCGGTAGCTACTGCCGGCGATAAAATCTGATACTTTCCTGCAGTGAGTAAGATCAGGTCATTGCCAGCCTTAGTCACTTCATCTTTACTTAGCCATTGCCACTGATTTTGATCTAACAAGTGCACATATAGCGACGTGGCTGTTACCAAATCCGGCTCTTTGTCCACTTGGCGCAGCGATGCTAAGAAGCGTTTTTTATTTATTGTTCCATACTCTTCCAAGTACTGTTGGTACAAGCTGTCCTCGGTTACGCCGAAGCGATTCATCCGCCGTAGCACACTGCGCTGCTTTTGCGGTGAACATTTTTTCATTGTCTACCTCCAGCTGCGTTATATTATTTCGGTTATTGAACTAAGTGGAACATATCCCAGTGCTGAACCCAATATCCAAGAAAAAAACTACTTACAGCCTAATTTCTCTTCAAACTCTATAAACGGCCCAGCCTATATTAGCAAAACGGCTAACTTTATTATTATTGTAGCTTAACGTCCAGTTAAACGGTAAATCCAAGTTCTCATATTTGTTTACAGAATTATCGCGGTCAAGGATAGCAAGCAACAAACCCAAACATATTTTTTTCCATAAAACAGGCTTTGCACTACTTTTTCTCCTCATTGAAAAGCTCCTCCCGCGCATCGTGTATTTTAATATTAAATTCTAAAAGCCTATTATGAATCAGCTCGTTCCTCCAGCTCCCCTTCGATAGAAAGATATAGTTGTTCCAGCTGTTCCTTGGTCTCTGGTTTGGCATCCCACATACCGCGGCGCTGAGCCTCAAGCAGCTTTTCGGCAATCCTTTGCAGCGCCCAGGGGTTAACCGCTTGCATCCATTTTTGCATAGCTTCGTCAAGCGCTAACTTTTCTGCCAAACCTTCATACATCCAGTCTGTCATGACTTCACTGGTCGCATCCCAATCATAACAATGGCTCACTAGAGCCGCTAAGTCGGCTGCCCCCTTATAACCGTGTTTTTTCATACCTTCGATAAATTTAGGATTTAGTGATTCCCCGCGCAATACACGCCGGAACTCCTCGTCAAGACTCTTAACCTCGGTATGACTTTGGTCAGTGCTGTCACCAATATAACAGAGCGGTGCCTTACCGCGGATACTGCGCACCGCGGCATTCATGCCGCCGCAGTAAGCATTGAAATCATCGGAACTGAGTAAGTGAACCTCATGGTTATCAATATTCTTTATGGTGATATCAAGCCTCCCTAGCTTTTGCCGAAACAGTTGCGGCAAATATTCCCCCTGCCGGCCGGAATCATATACATGCGCGCCCCAGCGCACATACACATCAGCAATATCATGCACATTCTCCCAGTTCTTAGCTTCCAGCAAAGCGGCAACACCGGCGCCATAGCCGCCAGGCGGACAGCCGAAAATGCGGTAACTGGCCTGCTGCCAGGCACACTCCTTTTCCACTCCCTGTTCTTCCAGCATTTCGCTGTCCTGGATAATATGTTTTTTTACAAAATTCATCTCCACCGGTTCATCCAGTGACGCCACCAAGGCAACAGCCTTTTCCATTACCTGTATGGCGGCAAACAGAGTATCGCGAAACAGCCCGCTTACCCTAGCCATAACATCAATCCGCGGACGTTTCAATTCTGCCATCTCAATCACTTCCAAACCGATAACCCTTCTGCTGCCCCTTTGCCAGACAGGCCTTACTCCCATCAAATAGAGCAGCTCGGCTATACATTGGCCGTTTGTCCGCATATTGGAATCAGACCAAAACACCATACCAATGCTCTCAGGATACTCCCCCTCCTCGGCAATATAGCGGGTAATGACCTGCTCAG
The DNA here is from genome assembly GCF_057736855.1 of Sporomusa sp. Taxonomy (NCBI): domain Bacteria; kingdom Bacillati; phylum Bacillota; class Negativicutes; order Selenomonadales; family Sporomusaceae; genus Sporomusa; species Sporomusa sp. The sequence goes on along the minus strand of NZ_JBYKYF010000079.1, from coordinate 667 downwards.
CAAGTTGGTTGCCGATTTCCCAAGCGGTAGGGGTTGGTAGATTGCCGGGATCGACACCATAAAAATTACGCCCTGTCGGCAGGATATCCGCCCGGCCATTGGTTGGCGCACCGCCCGGTCCAGGTTCGATATATTGGCCGTCCAAAGCCCGCAGCGTATTGGTTATCTCTTGAACGGTAGCTGCCAGCTTGACCGATAGCTCCTTGCAGATATACTGCAAAACGGTTTCCAGTTCGGCTTTAGTCTTTTCTGTAAAAGTAAGTGCCGTTATCTGCGGCAGTCGGAAAACGGCGGCAATTCCCTGTTCAGAAAAACAATGCTCCTGCAAACAAACAACAATACTTGTGCATAATTCCCAAATCTCATCAATCAGCTTGGCATAACTCTTGCTGCCGTCAGGCAATAACTCGCCGCTTTTTTCAACCATTTGATAATAATCATACCCATAAGTATCAGCAATTACCTTAGGCAGCGCAGGAACCTCACCGTTATCCACCCTGGTCAGCGCCAGAATAAACTCTGTCAGTTGATCACCCTGCGGCGGTTCACCCAACACATGAAGCCCTACCCGTATTTGCATATGCTTTTAGGTTTCCAGGTATGTGTGAACCCGCAGAACATACTCCTCCAGCGACTGGTCGGGCAGACGGGGCACATCCTCCTCCAG
>NZ_JBYKYF010000078.1:0-11621 GCF_057736855.1 Sporomusa sp. | reverse complement strand
GTCGCGACAAGCGTCGTGCTAATTGGAAACTTACTATTCCTGGTTTAGTCGAATGTCCTCAATGTCACGAAAAGAAAATGCCTCACCGCGTGTGTCCTGAATGTGGTCATTATAATGGCAAAGTTGTGGTTCAAGCAGAATAGAAAAATAAGCAGTGAGCAAGATAAAAGTCAGTTAATTTTATCTTGCTCACTTTTTTTACTTGCAAAATTGGTAGCAAGTAGCTATAATAAATGCTAACAATTGGTATTATAAGTTGCTTATAAATTGGGTGATGTTATGGCGCGGGTTCAAAAAAAAATACGTCAGGAAAAATTAAAAGAGAAGTTGTTGACAACACCTTTTCTTACTGATGAAGAACTGGCAGAATATTTAAATGTTAGTGTGCAGACAATCAGACTGGATCGATTGGAACTTGGTATACCTGAACTTAGGGAACGTACTAAGAAAATGGCTGAAGAAGCTCAAAATAAGCTTAAGACCATTGCCAGTGCCGATGTGATCGGTGAACTGATTGACCTGGAATTGGGAAAGTCAGGAATATCGCTGATGACAATAACCCCTGAAATGGTATTCGAAAAAACGAAAGTTGCCCGAGGACATTACATTTTTGCTCAGGCAAATTCCTTAGCTTTGGCAATTATTGATGCTCCCATGGCCGTAACTGGGGTTGCAAACATCAAATATAAAGTTGCTGTGCGTGAAGGGGAAAAATTAGTAGCCAAAGCAGAGAACGTAAAAAAAAGAGGCAATAAATATTTTATTTGGGTAAAGACTAGGAATGATACGCAAGAAGTCTTTCGGGCTAAATTTATTATGGTTTCACTTGAGAACGAGTTGCCTTCATAAACCAATTTATATTTTAAATAAAAAGTTATATTCTGTCGGTGCTTGCGAAAGGAAGATAGCAAATGAGGGTTGCCATTGATGCTATGGGCGGAGATTACGCGCCCGATGAGATTGTTTTAGGCGCAATACAAGCCGCCGGTGAGTACGCAAATGAAAATATTGAAATTGTTTTGGTCGGCGATCAAAATCAAATTACTCAAGCGCTTGAGCGTCATGGCAATGGAAAAGAAATAAATAATATTATTGTTCATCATGCGAGTGAAGTTATCGATATGCATGAATCGCCTGGCGCTGCTGTTAGGAAGAAGAAAGATGCTTCTGTTGTTGTTGCTACGTCACTGGTTAAACGGGGGTATTGTGATGTAGCCATATGTGCTGGTAGTACTGGGGCGGCGGTAGCTGCGGCGTTATTAGGGCTAGGTCGGATTAATGGTATTGAGCGACCGGCTATCGCAACACCAATACCAAACCAGCGAGGTACAACCATTCTCTTAGATTCTGGCGCGAATATCGATAGTAAACCTAAGCATTTAGTACAAAACGCTATTATGGGCTCTATTTATGCGGAGTATGTTCTTAATATTCCAACCCCCCGGGTTGGTCTGTTAAATATCGGTGAGGAAGATAGCAAAGGCAACGAACAAGTGTTGGCTACATATCCGCTGTTAAAGCAACTTAATACTGTGAATTTTATTGGCAACGTTGAAGGCCGTGATATTCCGAAAGGAACAGTTGATGTTGTTGTATGCGATGGTTTCATAGGAAATATTGTGCTGAAGTTTGGGGAAGGCTTAGCTCAAGCCATATTACAATTGATTAAAGAATCGATTAAAAATAGTGGTTTTTTGACCAAAATGGCCTCGATGCTAGTAGTGCCAGTATTAAATGGGTTAAAGAAAAAGTTAGATTATGCCGAATATGGCGGGGCACCACTGCTTGGAGTTAATGGCGGATTTATTATTTGCCATGGAAGCTCAAAAGCAAAAGCGATAAAAAATGCTATTCGAGTAGCTAAAGAGTTTACTGAACAGAATGTTGTTGCCCATATTCGCGAAACTATTGCTAAAGAGGGGGTAGTAAATAATGAAGAAATTTAACAATGTGGCTATTATTGGTACTGGTACCTATGTGCCTGAAAAGATAATGACCAACAAAGATCTGGAAAATATAGTGGAAACTTCGGATGAATGGATTGTCTCAAGAACCGGAATCCGGGAACGCCGGATAGCTTCGCCGGATATGGCAACCTCTGATTTAGCCACCCGCGCGGCTGAAAAAGCTCTGATCGATGCTGGCATTACTGCTGACGAGATTGATTTAATCATTGTCGCTACAGCTACACCAGATATGTTTTTTCCTTCGACTGCTTGCTTAGTTCAGGCTAATCTCAAAGCTAGTAATGCAGCGGCTTTTGACTTAGCTGCCGGATGCTCGGGATTTGTATATGGCCTTGTTACAGGCAGTCAGTTTATCAAGGCTGGTTTATATAAAAAAGTATTGGTTATCGGTGCGGAGACTCTTTCTAAGATTCTCGACTGGACTGACCGAAATACTTGTGTTCTATTTGGTGATGGTGCTGGGGCTGCGGTATTGGCAGCGACAGATTCTGATTATGGTATTATTGGCGCCCATTTAGGAGCCGATGGTTCAGGTGGCGATTTGTTAAAACTTCCTGCCGGCGGATCTCGCAATCCTGCCAGTGCCGAAACGGTTACCCAACGAATGCATTTTGTTCATATGAATGGCAATGAAGTGTTTAAGTTTGCTGTTAAAATCATGGGCGAAGCAGCTATTCATGCACTAGAAAATGCTGGTCTTAGTGCTGATGATGTTGACTGCTTGATTCCTCATCAGGCTAATATTCGAATTATCCAATCAGCCGCTAAACGCCTTAAACTACCTATGGATAAAGTCATGGTGAATGTTGATAAATATGGTAATACATCTGCTGCCTCTATTCCTATTGCCCTCGAAGAAGCTGTACATCGTGGCAAAATCAAACAAGGTGATGTTGTAGTGCTTGTTGGCTTTGGTGCTGGGTTAACTTGGGCATCAGCTGTTATAAAATGGGGTAAGGAGGCTAAAACTATTGCTGAATAGCAAACTCTGCCAACTGTTAAATATTAAATATCCGATCTTACAAGGTGGAATGGCTTGGGTAGCTACTGCTGAATTAGCAGCGGCCGTTTCCAATGCAGGTGGTTTAGGACTTATTGGTGCTGGGCATATGCCCCCTGATGCACTAAAAAAAGAAATCAGAAAAGCTAAAGAACTTACTGACAAGCCCTTTGGGGTCAATATAATGCTTATGTCACCGTTTGTCAAAGAGGTTATGCAGGTCGTCGTAGATGAGCGAGTAGCGGTAGTTACGACCGGGGCTGGTAATCCTGGGGAATACATACCGGCATTAAAGGAAGTAGGTACTAAGGTAATTCCGGTTGTTGCTTCAGTGGCGTTGGCCAAACGGTTAGAACGGGTAGGGATTGACGCGATTATTGCTGAAGGAATGGAAAGTGGCGGTCATATAGGTGAAGTAACGACTATGGCACTAGTGCCGCAGGTTGTTGATGCGGTTTCGGTTCCGGTTATTGCTGCCGGCGGCATTGGCGATGCTCGCGGAGTAGTAGCAGCATTCGCTTTAGGTGCCCAGGGAGTACAAATCGGGACACTGTTTGCAGCTTCTGTTGAATGTACTGCTCACCCTAATTATAAGGCGGCCATTATTAAAGCCAAAGAGCGCTCAACGGTTGTTACTGGTGCAATAACCGGACATCCGGTAAGAGTGATTGCCAATAAACTAACCCGTGAATTTGCCGAATTGGAGAGACAAGGCGCGTCAATTGAAGAATTGGATCGTTTAGGTGCCGGCAAACTCAGAGCCGCAGTACGTGAAGGCGATGTGGATTATGGCTCGGTAATGGTTGGTCAGGTTGCCGGGTTGATCAATGAGATCCGGACCGTGGATGAAATTATGCGTGATATTGTTGAAAATGTACCGAAAGTGATTGCTAACTTACAGAAAAATATAGATAGCTGAGCCATACATAAGGAGGGAACGAAATGGGTAAACTAGCATTTGTTTTTCCCGGGCAGGGATCTCAAACCGTTGGTATGGGAAAAGATTTATATGATAAGTTTGATATAGTCCGAGAGATATTTCAGTTAGCGGATGAAGCGCTTGGCTTTTCCATTACCGATATGTGTTTTAATGGTCCTGAAGAAGAGCTAAAGAAAACGTATAACACTCAACCAGCTATTTTGACAATGAGTGTAGCTTGCTGCGAAGTATTAAAACAGCATGGAATTACACCAGATATTGTGGCTGGACATAGTCTGGGAGAATATTCAGCATTGGTTGCTGCTGGAGCAATAACCTTTACTGATGCTGTCCAATTGGTAAGAAAACGTGGACAGTTCATGCAGGATGCGGTACCGCTTGGCGAAGGTAGTATGGCTGCCGTTTTGGGTCTTGAACGCGAAAAAGTTGTGGAAGTTTGTCAGCAAGTCGCAGATGAAGTTGGCGTTGTTCAGGCAGTAAACTTTAATTGTCCAGGACAAATTGTCATTGCCGGAAAAAACCAGGCTGTTGAGAAAGCCAGTGAACTGTTAAAAGCGGCAGGTGCTAAGAGAGCTGTTTCCTTACCTGTCAGTGCTCCTTTTCATAGTACGCTGATGCAGCCTGCGGCAGTAAAGCTGGGAGCTGAGCTTGACAAAGTGTCGGTTAAGGATGCAACTATTCCAGTTGTCGTTAATGTGAATGGACAAATGGTTACCCAAGGCGATACAATAAAGGAATTGCTGGTTAAACAGGCTGCCAGTCCTGTATTGTGGGAAGACTGTGTGGCACAAATAGTAAACTTTGGTGTAACTACTTTTGTTGAGGTTGGACCTGGCAAAGTTCTTACAGGCTTTACCAAGAAAATCGCCAAAGCGGTTGAAACACTAAATGTAGAAGACGTACCTTCTTTAGAAAAAGCTCTTGATTATTTCAAGGAGGTTCGTTAAAATGCATTTAGACGGACAAGTTGCCATTGTTACAGGTGCATCTAGAGGTATTGGCCGGGCAGTAGCGATTGCGTTAGCAAAAGCTGGTGCTAAAGTTGTAATTAATTATGCTGGCAATGCAGAGGCGGCTGAAGACGTTCGCAAATTCATTGTTGATAACGGCGGACAAGCAATTACTGTTAAAGCAGATGTCGCTGATGCTGATGCAGTTGAAAATATGGTCAAGCAGACAATGGAAACCTATGGAAAGATTGATATACTGGTAAACAATGCGGGTATTACTCGGGACACACTGCTAATGCGGATGAAAGATGAAGATTGGGATGCGGTAATGAATACCAATCTAAAAGGCATATTCTATTGCACTAAAGCCGTAATCAAGAGCATGATGAAACAAAAAAGCGGAAAGATCATCAACATGACTTCTGTTGTAGGGCTTATGGGTAACGCTGGCCAGGCAAATTATGCTGCGGCCAAAGCTGGTGTTATTGGCTTTACTAAATCAATGGCTAAAGAATTAGCCTCACGGGGAATTACTGTTAATGCCATTGCACCAGGTTTTATTGTAACCGATATGACCCATGGCTTGTCAGAACAGGTGAAGGCTGACTTAGCAGCGAAAATTCCGCTTAACCGCTTAGGTACAGCAGAAGATGTAGCTGCTGCCGTAGTATTTTTGGCAAGCCCGTCGGCAATTTATATTACCGGGCAGACTTTAAATGTTGACGGTGGTATGGTAATGTAATATATGTTACAATTCCTTGGAAGGAGGTGAATACCATTATGACAACTTTTGACAAGGTTAAAGAAATTGTTGTTGAACAGCTCGGCGTTGATGAGGCTGATGTAACAATAAATTCTACTTTCATTGACGATCTTGGCGCTGATTCACTGGATATTGTTGAACTGATTATGGCCTTTGAAGAGGAATTCAACATTGAAATTCCTGATGAAATTGCTGAAAAGATCAAAACAGTAAAAGACGCTGTGGAGTACATAGACAAGGAAAAACAAGCGTAACTAATGTTTTATCTCTAACGTAATTGTTGGTATTGCCCTATGTGAAACGAAGAAAGTCCCGTGGAAGCTTTTCGCGGGACTTTCTTAAGGGTAATGCATTAGTCTATGGTAGGGTTTATTGATTGGAGGAGTTGTTACTTGAAACTGCCGGAGCTTAAAATTGGCCAACATGTTGCTAAAATTCCGATTATACAAGGAGGCATGGCGATACGACTGTCAACTGCCCGTTTGGCGGCAGCCGTGGCTGAAGCTGGCGGTATCGGACTTATCGCAGCATCAGGTATGGCTTTTGATGAGTTGCGCCATGAGATTAGGCTGGCCCGCAGCTTAACCAAGGGAATAATTGGTATAAATATTATGGTAGCGGCAAGACAATTTGCTCGCTATGTTGAGACTGCCATTGATGAAGGGATTGACTTGGTAGTAGCAGGAGCTGGATTTTCTCGTGATGTATTCCCTATGGGGATCAAGTCTGGGACTCCAATCGTGCCAATTGTATCATCTGTTAAAGCTGCCAAAATTTCGGAAAAACTTGGTGCTGCCGCGGTTATTGTTGAAGGTAAAGAAGCAGGTGGTCATCTAGGAACTGACCAATCCTTGCGTACTGTTTTACCTGATATTAAAAAAGCTGTAAATATCCCGGTTATCGGGGCAGGCGGCATTATTTCCGGTCGGGATATTGTCGAGGTAATGAGACTTGGCGCTGATGGTGTACAAATGGGAACCCGATTTGCCGCTAGTGTAGAATCTAACGCCGCTCCGGCTTTAAAAGAGTTTTATTTAAAAGCAAAACCTGAAGACGTGGTATTAATTAAAAGTCCGGTAGGTTTGCCTGGACGTGCTATAAAAAATCCTTTTGCTAAGAAAATTCTTGAATGTACCGTCGACGGTCCGGATAAATGTGTAGCTTGCCTCAAACACTGTGCCCAGAATTTCTGTATAATTAATGCACTTATTCGTGCACAACAGGGAGATGTTGATACCGGACTGGTTTTCACTGGCGAGTATATTCATAAAATAGATGAAATATTACCTGTTAAAGAAATTTTTGCCCGGCTTCTTAAAGAAGTTGAAGAAATACAATAGTGAGGTGATCTTTGTGAAAAAGCGTGTTGTGATTACAGGTATGGGCGCAGTTACGCCTATTGGCATTGGTACAGATAACTTTTGGCAAGCGTTACTTGCAGGTAAATCTGGTATTGATCGTATTACCCGCTTTGATCCTAGCGAATATTCTACTCAAATTGCAGGAGAAGTCAAAGATTTTGATGCGACAAAGTATATTGACAAAAAAGAAGCCAAACGTATGGACAGATGTACTCAATTCGCGATTGCAGCGACTAAAATGGCTTTTGAAGATGCAGGTATTAATTTGGAACAAGAAGATCGTAGTCGTATCGGGACACTAATTGGTACCGGTATTGGCGGTATGGATACCCTGCATGATCAGTTTAAAACCTTGTTTGACAAAGGGCCGGGAAGGGTCAGTCCGTTCTTTGTCCCGATGATGATTACGAATATGGCGGCCGGTCAAACTTCTATTACTTTTGGCCTGGAAGGACCTTGCAGTTGTGTAGTTACTGCTTGTGCAACAGGTACTAACGCTATTGGAGATGCTTTCAAAGTAATTCAACGCGGTGATGCCGATGTGATGGTTGCCGGCGGCACTGAAGCTGCTATCTCACCTTCGGCTGTGGCTGGTTTTTGTGCCATGAAGGCCATGTCTACCCGCAATGATGAACCGCAAAAAGCCTCCCGTCCTTTTGATAAAGACCGTGATGGTTTTGTCATGGGTGAAGGTGCAGGTATAGTAGTTATGGAAACACTGGAGCACGCATTAGCGCGTGGCGCCAAAATTTATGCTGAAGTTGTTGGCTATGGTACTAATGCCGATGCTTATCACATTACAGCACCAGCACCTGAAGGTACACAAGCAGCTAAATGCATGGCTATGGCGCTTAAGGACGCCGGAATGGATCCTAGCGAAGTGGATTACATAAATGCTCATGGAACCTCAACACCGCTTAATGACAAGAATGAGACACTAGCGATAAAGGCATTATTTGGTGAACATGCAAAGAAACTTAAGGTCAGCTCAACCAAGTCCATGACTGGACATCTTTTAGGTGCGGCTGGTGGCATCGAGGCAATTGCCTGCGTACTTGCCATTGCTAATAATGTTGTTCCGCCAACCATTAACTTGGAAAATCAGGATCCTGAGCTAGATTTGGATTATGTACCCAATAAGGCCCGGGAAATGGTTGTTAATGTTGCTCTTTCGAACTCATTTGGTTTTGGCGGACACAATGCAACCATTCTGTTAAAGAAATATCAGGCGTAACCAATTTTTCATGAAAGAAGTTAAACGGATGCTAGATGATTCCCGTATGCAAGCGTTAACCGAATTATGCCGATCGTTAGGAGTTGAATTCAACGATTACAAACTACTGCATCAGGCTCTTATCCACACGTCGTATGCCAATGAAACAAAAGGAGCGAATATTCGGCATAACGAGCGTTTGGAGTTTTTGGGCGATGCGGTTCTGGATTTAATTATTAGCTCCTATTTATTTAGCCAGTGCCCGCACTTGCCTGAAGGAGAACTCACCAAAGCTAGGGCTCAGGTTGTTTGTGAGCAAACACTCGCGAAAAGAGCATTAGAGTTAAGGATAGGTGATTATCTCCTCTTAGGTAAAGGTGAAGCTCTCTCGGGTGGTCGAGAACGGATATCGATTCTTGCAGATGCCTTTGAAGCGATTATTGGCGCTGTTTATCTTGATGCTGGATTTAAGAGCGCTGCCAAATATGTGTTAAATCAGCTTAAATCTGAACTAGCTTCAGTTGAGCGTGGAGACTATTTAAAAGATTATAAGACTTGGCTGCAGGAAATTGTGCAAAGAAATAACGATAGTAAAATTGCTTACGAGGTCATTAGTGAACGCGGTCCTGATCATGATAAATCTTTTGAAGTAGCCGTTTTTGTGAATGCTGAGCGTATGGGTTCAGGTTGGGGCAAAAGTAAAAAAGAAGCCGAGCAACAGGCTGCTAAACAGGCGCTCATAAAGTTTGGTGTTATAACTGAATAGTTTTATGGTTAAATCGGGGCGGCCATTTTGGTCGTCCTTTCTGTATAGGAGTATTATGAAGCATTATATTATCCCGATATTTATTCCGCATTTGGGATGTATACATCAATGCATTTTTTGCAATCAGAAAAAAATAACCGGCTGTCAGACGCCAGTTACTGCCATGCAAGTAGCGGCTATTATTCATGAGAGACTGGCAACGATTAATCAAGATCGCCGCATTGAAGTTGCCTTTTACGGCGGCAGTTTTACTGCGTTGCCGGAAGAAGTGCAAAACGATTTGCTGACTCCGGCTAGTCAAGCTCTGAAAAAAGGCAACATTCATGCGATTCGTCTTTCTACCAGGCCAGACTGTATAAATGACAGTATACTGTCAAACATTACCAAACATGGGGTGAGTATCGTTGAGTTGGGTGTACAGTCATTGGATGATGCTGTACTTCTTCAGGCAGCACGCGGGCATGACAGTCAGGTTGTGGCCAAAGCTGTAAAACTTCTGAGAGATGCCGGTTTATTTTGTGGATTGCAATTAATGCCTGGTCTGCCGAAAGAGGATTGGGCGAGTTTAATTCATACGGTACGTAAGGCCGTAGATTTACAACCAGATTTTGTTCGTATATATCCTGCTGTTGTTATTAGCGGAACCCGGCTTGCTGAATTATATAACCAAGGCGTCTACCAACCGTTATCGTTGCAGCAAGCCGTTGCGCGCTCCGCTTACATGAAGCTGGTATTTGAACGTCATGGTATTGATGTTATACGCACAGGCCTGCAGGCTACTGAAGAACTGGATAGTCAAGATAATGTACTTGCAGGACCATATCATCCTGCTTTTGGCGAACTGGTAGATTCTCATATTTTTTACTTAATGCTGGCGAGGTTTATTGAAGAAACGGGTTTAGATAGCAACACTGAATGTACGATTATCCATCATCCGAAAGATACCTCTAAAGTGCGCGGACAATATAATAACAATCTCTTTCACTTAAAAATCCGATATAATTTATCCGGATTGAAACTTTATGCTGATGCGGCAGTAAAACCAGGTTCGCTTTTGCTTACATACAAGGGCTCTTGTCATCTAATAAATAAAAATATGCTAAATTAAATTTTAAAAACATGTAAAAGGAGGAATTTTTAGGAAATATGCAGAATAGTTTTAATGTATAGGCCCTGAATTCAAAGGAGGAAAGCGAAAAATGGAAGTGCTGAAAGTATCTGCACAATCAAATCCCAAATCCGTAGCAGGCGCTCTGGCAGCAGTTTTGCGGGAGAAAGGTACCGCAGAGGTGCAGGCAGTCGGTGCAGGGGCGGTTAATCAGGCTATCAAGGCTATTGCCATTTCACGTGGTTTTGTCGCTCCCAATGGCATTGATTTGATTACCATACCGGCTTTTGCGGAAATTTCTATTGATGGGGAAGAGCGCACCGCCATTCGATTTATCGTAGAACCTCGCTAACGAAATCAATAATGTGAAAAAGCCTGCATTTATGCAGGCTTTTTTATATGGAGGAATGTTATTGTATTGTTTACATAAATTTCAGAGTTTTAACGCTCTGCAGGCTGATAAGCGTACTTTTGCTGCTCTTGTGTTACCGTACCGGGCATGGTAAAATTTTGAGTGACTTTAAATATAAGTAAGGGTGGTTATTGTGCTGCTGCGCCGGCTAGAGGCATATGGATTTAAATCGTTTGCTGAAAAAATTGAGTTAGAGTTTGGCCGAGGAATTACAGCCATTGTTGGCCCAAACGGCAGCGGCAAAAGTAATATTTCTGATGCTATTCGCTGGGCACTTGGAGAACAGAATCTGCGAAATTTACGCGGCGCTAAAATGGAAGATGTCATATTTGCCGGAAGTGTCAACCGTAAGCCTTTGGGAGTGGCAGAGGTTTCACTGGTGTTTGATAATAGTGATGGCTTGTTGGCACTAGACTATAACGAGGTTACGATAACTCGCCGGATATTCCGGTCGGGCGAAAGTGAATATTTTATTAATAAGACTCCTTGCCGGTTAAAAGATATTCATGAGATGTTGGCAGATACAGGACTCGGGCGTGACTCTATGACGGTCATTGGGCAGAATAAAGTGGATGAGATATTAAGCAGTAAACCGGAAGAGCGCCGACTTTTGTTTGAAGAAGCTGCCGGCATTATCAAATATAAACATCGTAAACGGGATGCGCTACGCAAACTGGAAGATACAGAGCAAAATCTCACCAGAGTCAGGGACATTACTACCGAGCTTGAAGGTCAGTTAGAACCGCTTAAAGAAAGTGCTGATAAGACCAGGCAATTTAATTTATTACATGCCGAATTGACAGCATGTCAAGCAACTGTGCTACTAGAACGATTGATGAAGGCCGAAAAGCTGATTGAAAGCGCTAAAATGGAGCAGACGCAGCTATTAGACCGGAGTATTGCCGTTACTTCCAGGCTAACTATCGCTGATAATGAAAAAGACGCACTTACGCTACAGCTTGCCCAAAAAGAAGAAGAAATTGCCGATATTGAAAAAAAAATCCAGGAAGTAACCAATGAAATTGAGCAAATCGACAGCCGTAATGGTATATTGACTGAGCGTATAGAACAAGGAAAAAAGGCAAAAGCGCGGTTTGATGATGAACTTGCCAGGATAACGGCTGAAAAACAAGCGGCAGAA
>NZ_JBYKYF010000077.1:2648-11684 GCF_057736855.1 Sporomusa sp. | reverse complement strand
GGAAAAGCAGAGTAGGTATATCCCCTGCTCCACTACACTTTATGCTTTACCCCAATATTTGACAAAGAACCTTTTTTTATGGATTTTGTCATTTTACTTTTCCAGGATACTGTGAGCGTGATGTTTGTCACCGCAATTAACTACCGCTTGCTTTATACTAATGGCAGAAGGTATACGGCACATAGTATAGTACTGGGAGTTGATTGCATGTCGCTGTGGCAATGGTTTTGCATGTTAGGAAAAAAAGAACCAAAAAAAGAAGTAGTTTTTTGGCGAACAAGAAAAAAGGGTGGCAAAGCAGCGCCAATATCAGGAGTTGAAATATGTACCCGCATATGTGGGCAAGCCGGGTGCCGCTGTGGTGGCACGATGCGGGGATTACATTGTGTCTGGTCTTATTATCGGGATAAATAAAGTTTATGATCTGATTTGAATTTTTAGGAAAAACGGTTAAACTAAACTTAATGGAGACTAAAATAGACAAAATAAAAACTGAAGGCAGAATGATGTCAAAAGTTCCACGAGATATTGACATTACTTTATTGTACTGATATTATAATCATATTCAAATAGTTTCACATAGTATTTTCCGATAGAGGCGCGGCAAGTCAAGAGTAGGTATTAAGAGCTGGCAGCGATGATGATACTGAAAGGGGCTAGCCGCCGAAGTGAAAGTTTTGGCCGAAAACTTTTGCTGGTCATGTATTGAATAAATGCATGACTGTCACCTGAGATTTATTAGGTGGAGTGCTATCTTGCCAACTGATAAGAACAGTGTTGTGTCTTTAGGCAGTTTGCGGGATTTGGCGCAAACTGCTTTTTTGTACTGTACTATATTTATTGAAGGGTAGGGAAACAAGTGGCTGAAAAGAAATTACCGTTTACGAAAGAGCAAATTTTAGAAGTGATTAAGCAATATCCCACTCCGTTTCACATTTATGATGAGAAAGCGATCAGGCAGAATGTACGTAACTTATTGAAAGCATTTGCCTGGGCGCCTGATTTTAAAGAGTATTTTGCTGTAAAAGCTACTCCCAATCCGTATATATTAAAAGTATTGCGGGAAGAGGGTCTGGGAGCAGACTGCAGTTCATTGCCTGAACTGATTTTAGCAGAAAAGGTCGGATTGAAAGGCGAGGAGATTATATTAACCTCGAATGATACGCCGGCGATTGAATTTAAAAAAGCACGTGAACTAGGCGCTATCATTAATCTGGATGATATTAGCCATATAGATTATTTGGATAAACACGCAGGGCTTCCGGAAATGATTTCATTCCGCTATAATCCTGGTCCACTGCGCGAAGGCGGCAACTCCATTATAGGTAATCCGGAAGAATCAAAATATGGTTTAACTCGCAAGCAGTTGTTAGATGCTTACCGGATTGTAAAGGCTCGGGGAGTAAAACGTTTTGGTATTCATACGATGATTATTTCCAATGAGTTAGATCCGCAATATTTTATTGAAACTGCCAATATGATGTTTGATCTGATTCTTGAAATTTATCGTACCTTAGATATTAAAATTGAATTTGTTAACTTCGGTGGTGGTATTGGTATTCCTTATCGGCCTGAACAGGAACCTGTCGATCTTAATGTTATCAGCCAAGGAATTAAACATGCGTATGAAAGCAAAATTGTTGCTAATGGTCTTGCACCAATTAAAATGGCAATGGAATGCGGCCGGATGATTACTGGCCCTTATGGATATCTGGTGTCAACAGTGCTGCATAAAAAAGAAATTTATAAAAATTATGTAGGCTTAGATGCTTGTATGGCTAACTTAATGCGTCCTGCTTTGTATGGAGCTTATCATCATATCACGGTGCTTGGTAAAGAAGATTGGCCAGCAGGTTATATTTATGATGTTACTGGATCACTATGCGAAAATAATGACAAATTTGCCATCAACCGTAAATTACCGCTGATTGATATTGGACATTGTCGTTATTCATGATACTGGCGCACATGGTCATGCTATGGGGTTTAATTATAACGGCAAACTACGTTCTGCTGAACTGATGCTGAAACCGGACGGCAGTGTGCAGTTGATTCGCCGCGCTGAAACCATTGATGACTACTTTGCAACCCTTGATTTCTCCGGACTGGAAAAATAGGATCGATATAAACAAACTTCACTTGGCTTATGCCGGGTGAAGTTTTGTTTAATTCTTCTTGGGTTAGGGAATAGTAATGTAACTATCGCTAGAGGTGATTGATATTGGAACAATCGTGTAAAGCAGTATCTATAATTGAAGAGGAATTGTATGTATCTACCACCTTGATGAAGGATATTGCATTGCGATTTCAGGCAGCGATGGCTGATGGATTGGCTGGTAAGCCCAGTTCTCTTAAGATGCTGCCATCTTTTATCGGCAGACCAACAGGGCAGGAACAAGGGCAAGTAATTGCTGTTGATTTTGGCGGAACCAATGTGCGGGTGTTATTGCTTGAATTGGCGGGAAACGGCCAGAGCCGTATTGTCGCACGGTGTTCCTTTCCGCTAAGAGATAGGCAGGGGCATTATGATTATACTACTTTAAAAGCATCTGGCGAGGAACTATTTGAGTTTATTGTGGATCATATACGTGAGATTGTACCATCAAATGGCGCATATCCGTTAGGTTTTACTTTTTCATTTCCTTGTCGTCAATATGATGTTGACAAAGCGGTATTGATCAGTTGGACTAAAGAAATTAAGACAACTGGAGTGGAAGGCCAAGATGTGGGGCAAATGTTACAGACGGTGCTAGAAAATAAGGGGTTAGGTCGGATTAATTTACAGGCTGTTATTAATGATACTACGGGAACGTTACTAACATCTTCTTATAGTGATTCAGATACTACAATTGGAGCTATTTGTGGTACCGGGCACAACAGCTGTTATCTTGAGCCCTGCCATCCGCTGACCAATCAGCCGATGATTGTTAATCTGGAGTCAGGCAATTTTGATGGGATACCGCAGACAAAATATGATATTCTTTTAGATCAGGCCAGCGAGAAACCAGGTGTTCAACGCTTGGAAAAAATGGTTTCAGGCTATTATTTGGGAGAACTAATACGTCTTATCGTCAGCTCATTAGGGCAGCTTGGATATATTTCTGGCAATTCTGAAAGACTGTTTACCCCATATTCGCTGTCTACAGAAGACCTTTCAGCAATAGTCAGTGATACATCAGTAGAACTGAGTACTATAGCTAATATTGTAGCTAAGCGTTGGGGTATTACGACCCTACACATAAGTGAGTACAGGAATATTCAGTCAATTGTCAGAATGGTAATGTTGCGCTCTGCGCGTTTAGTAGCGGCTACTTGGGCAGGGGTATTGTTAAAGATTGATCCCGGTCTTGCTCAGCACCATACGATAGCTATTGATGGGTCCTTATATGAAAACATGCATGGATATCATGAGCAGTTGGTTAATGCCATTGTGGAGATGTTTGGCGAAAAAGCCAATCATATTACCATCAAGCTTACCAAAGACGGCTCAGGTATTGGTGCAGGCATTGCGGCGGCAATTGTAAATGATAGTAAATTATTCGTTAAAAAGTAAGTACTATAAGAAAATGTGCTTCTACTATGTTGACAATATTGGATTTGCATAATATACTATCTGTAGTGATTTTACTTGACTCCGTAGCTCAGCTGGATAGAGTGTTTGACTACGAATCAAAAGGTCGCAGGTTCGAGTCCTGCCGGGGTCGCCATTGATAGTAAGGGGTTTACGAGGTTTCGTAACCCCCCTTTTTTGTTTTATGGTATTTTTGCAACAGCCGTACACCTATATGTTTAAATATCGTTAGATTGTTGTTTAAAACAGAAATACCGCCCCTAGCCAAGGACTGCGGTTATTTCCTAAATAATCAAGACCGAGGCTAACCGTTATCGGCTAGACAACCTATAGGGCTGGCGTGTATCGACACGTCAGTTTTTTTATACCATACCTGTTGCTAGCATAGTGGAATAAGGTTGGCAAGCGATAGATTATTTCAGGGAGATGTTTCCTAGGCACAATTAGCGAAAAAGGTCGAAATGCGGTATGAATAACTGTATTGAATAAGACAAGTGATAAATATGAATTATAAAAGAATGTGACATATTGTTTTTTTTTATGTACAATAGGAAAGGAATTGGTTTGTGCCAAGTTTTTTAGGATGGACGATTGCTATGCCATCTGTGGTGATGGTATTGGTGCTATCCGTATTGCGCAGAAACTTTAGTCGCTTTTATATCAATAGAATATAGCCAAAATAAAACATATGGTGCTAAAACATGCTTAATCAATTGGGAATATATTGAAGATAAAGGAGAGATACCATGAGTATAATGCTGCTACTAACAGTAAGTGATGTTAGTATCGAACGAGTGTGTTTCGGCCATTCATAAATTAACAGACGATAAAAAACAAACATTAGAATGCATAGAACATAGAACAGTGTATACTTTAGACAAGTGGCGTACATAGGGGGACTTAGACATGAAATTTAACATTAAACTCAAGCCCAAGGAAGAAAAATTTTTCCGATATTTGAAGGAAAGCACCCAACTGATCCGGCGCGGTGCCGATTTACTGTATGAGACAATGGTTAACCCGGCAACTATTAGCGGCAGTTTAGACGCCATTGATGAATTGCAAGTTCAGGCTGAGGCTGTGAATGCCAAGTTAACGGTATTATTAAAAAAATCATTTATTTTACAGTTTGATCGTGAAGATATCTACGCTATGTCGCAACAATTGGAGTATCTTATGGGAGCTATTAAAGAGTCAGTTGAACGCCTGGCTTTGTATCATCAGACTGGCTCCGTTTCTGAGGGGGCTCGTGAGTTAGCAGCACTGACTGCTAAAGCTGCCAAACAATTGGATAAAGTGGTAGAACATTTTCCAGATTTGAAAAAACAGCGGGTTAAAATTGAAGCACGTTGTGCACGGATAACTCGGCTGGAGGAAGAGGGGGATCGGATTTACCGGCAAGAAATGGCCTACTTGTTCCGTCAGTGCCAGGACCCGATAGAAATTATCAAATGGAAAGAAATTTTATCGAATCAGGAGGAAACGCTTGATTTGTTCGAGGATATAGCCAAACTGATTGGAGGCGTCATTCTAAAATATGCCTGATATAACGTTACTATATTTGGTTGTGGTATTGGCGTTGGCGTTTGATTTTATTAATGGTTTTCACGATACAGCCAATGCGATTGCCACATCGGTGTCCACTCGGGCATTGGCGCCGGAGTATGCAATTATGCTGGCAGCGGTACTGAATTTTGCTGGTGCGCTGTATAGTACAGGGGTAGCAAAAACTATTGGCGGCGATATTGTAAAATCGCCGTCTTTGATCAATCAGGAAGTTGTTATTGCAGCACTGACAGGTTCTATTATCTGGAATTTAATTACTTGGTGGTACGGGATTCCAAGCAGTTCTTCTCATGCATTGATTGGCGGCTTACTAGGAGGCCTGTTGGTAAAAAGCGGTATTGATGCCGTCAATTTTGTTGGTGTTGAAAAAATTGTATTATCATTGATTTTATCGCCCATTATAGCTCTGGTTACCGGCTATTTCGTTATGCTGGTACTGTTGTGGCTGTTTGGCCGTTTTTCGCCTTCCAGTCTCAATAATAAGTTTCAGCGTATGCAACTACTTTCTGCTAGCCTGATGTCATTTTCCCATGGTTCTAATGATGCGCAAAAAGCGATGGGAATCATTACTCTTGCTCTGTTAAGTGCCAATCAGATTACAACTCTGGAGGTGCCTTTATGGGTTAAGCTGTCTTGTGCTACAGCCATGGCCTTGGGGACAGCTAGTGGCGGCAGTAGAATTATTCGTACCATGGGTGGAAAAATATTCAGGATGGAACCAATTAACGGTTTTGCTGCTGATCTAAATTCGTCATTTGTAATTTTTTTGGCCACCCATTTGCACCTGCCAGTAAGTACCACCCATGTAGTTTCTGGCTCGATCATGGGCGTTGGTACAGCCAAGCGGGTTTCGGCTGTTCGCTGGGGTGTGGCGCAGCAGATGGTATTTGCTTGGGGGATTACTATTCCACTCAGTGCTTTGGTCAGTGCCGGGATGTATTGGCTACTTATGCTTTGGCGGGCAGGCTAACAGAGTACTTCCCTTTAAGATAATAGTACTAATAACCCTTCCTACAATAGACAACAGGAATCTACAGCAAATATAAGTACAATTATGAAAAATGTCAATTGCTGAAAATATATGTAGAGGATATAATTAATATGGTGTAAATATTTTGAAAAGCTTTAGTTAAGGGAGGGCGAATAGTTGATTAGTACTAATAGCTTAAAGGTTAGATTAATTGTCTTATTTGTGTTGTTTGCCTTTATTCCAGTCTGTATTGGCGGGATTATCAACGGCTATATAAATGCACAAGCCTTAAAAGCAGTGTCCATGACAGCCAATATGAATACTGCGAAGCAAATTGGCAATGAAATTGCCCGCGTGATTGAAAGTGCGCGGATGGTAAACGATATGTTAGCCGATTCTCCTGCTGCGAAGTCTATGGATTCGGTGGCTGTTAAAGAATTGATCTTAGCGGCCCAGAGACAAAATCCAAATTATGAACTCATAGTCGTTATGGATACAACCGGAATGCAAATTGCCAGAACTTCAGGAACCCTGGCGAACCGCGGTGATCGAATTTATTTCAAAGAAGCCATGACAGGTAAAACCTATATCACTGAGTCATACATATCTGTTTTTACTAATGCTCCCTGTATTACTATTGCGTCACCGATAAAAAATAAGATTGGACAGATCGTTGGTGTGGTAGCTACCGACGTTAGCCTCAAGTCCATCTGGGATATTGCCGATAAAGCTCAGATTGGTCAGAGCGGCTATGTAGATGTTGTCGACCATACCGGAACAATTGTTGCTCACCCGGACAAAGAGCGGATACTCAAAAAAGAATCTTTTATGAACTATGATTTTGTTGCCAAGGTGATCGATGGACAGGTGGGCACATTGGAAACCATCTCTACCCGAGGTGATGAGACGATTACCGTGTATTCACCCATCAGCCAATATCAATGGGGTGTTATTGTTCATGAACCAGTTCATGAAATATTGGCTCCAGTATACAAATCAACCGCTGCCGGTGCAGCAGTTGTCCTAATTGCTATCATTATCGCACTTATTACTGCTTTCTATATAGCTCGTGCTATTGTTACACCTTTGGAAAGACTGGGTGTTGCTGCAGCACTTGTGGCACAAGGCGATCTGACTCATAGTATCGAGATCAGAGGTATGAATGAAATTAACAAGCTCACCGATACCTTTAATGATATGATAACAGCACTACGCACGCTTGTTACTAAAACCTCGTCTACCGCGGAAACGGTAGCTGGATCTTCCAAAGAACTGGCTTCTTCCTCTAGCGAAGTAGGGAAAGCGGCTGAAGAAGTGGCTACAACCATACAAAGCGTGGCTGAAGGTGCTAACAACCAAGTGATTTTGGCCGATAATTCATCCAAGATTATCAAAGAAATGGTTGAGGCCATTGCGAATACTAGTAAAGCAGCCCAATCGGTAGCTGCTGCTTCTGAACAAAGCGAACGGGCTGCGGAAACTGGTACAGAACAAATTAGTATGGCTGTTACTAAAATGAATGAAATTCAAGATGACGTAAGCCAGGCAACCAAGAAGATTCATGCGTTAGGTGAAAAGTCTCGGCAAATTGGACAAATTGTTGATGTTATTACCGGTATTGCCGGTCAAACCAATTTGTTAGCGCTTAATGCGGCCATCGAAGCAGCTAGGGCGGGTGAGCAGGGACGCGGTTTTGCTGTAGTCGCCGATGAAGTACGTAAACTGGCAGAACAGTCAGATGCTGCTGCCCGTGAGATTGCCAGCATTATTCAGGCCATTCAGGCTGAAACGGTAGAGACTGTAACAGCTATTGATAAAAGTGGTCGGGAAGTTGCTGCCGGTGTACAAGTAGTGGAAAATTCAGGAACTGCTTTCAAAGAAATTTACACCGCAATAAAAAATGTACGCGACGAAGTGGTGCGTATTGTTGCTTTAACAGAAGAACAACAACGGCGCAGCATACAGGTAGAAAAGGCTATTTATAGTATTGCTGATGCTGCACGCAAGAATGCAGCAGGAGCAGAACAAGTGGCGGCTGCTAGTCAGGAACAAAATGCCAGTGTAGAGGAAATTGCTGCCGCGTCAGCTAGTTTGGCCCAGATGGCATCCGAACTCCAGCAGGCAGTATTGAAATTTAAGGTTTAAATCATCTTAATACATCCCTAGCTAACTGGTAGCTAGGGATTTTTATTCTCACAGGATGCGAATATTACAAAATTACTATTTTGCCAATACAAAAATTATCATTACTGGTGCTTTGTCGCTTTTGGAAAGGCTAGGAATGTAGTATAATGTAATGATATAGAACGGTGGATACCCTAAGGAGGATTACTATGAGTAGCGAAATGAAAGACATGGATAAAGAACCTGCCACTAATCCCGCTATACCTGCTAATTTCATTGAAGTTATTATCAATGAAGACAATAAGACAGGAAAATACGGCAACCGGGTACATACCCGTTTTCCCCCAGAACCCAATGGCTACCTGCATATTGGACATGCTAAGTCTATCTGCTTGAATTTTGGCTTGGCGCTTAAATATGGTGGTAAATGCAATTTACGGTTTGATGACACCAATCCGACCAAAGAGGATGTTGAGTATGTAGATTCTATCAAAGAAGATGTTAAATGGCTAGGTTTTGATTGGGATGGCGAATATTATGCTTCTGACTATTTTGAGAGAATCTATGAATTAACATTGGAGCTTATCAAAAAAGGTAAGGCCTATGTTTGTGATTTGTCTGCTGAGGAAATTCGCCAATATCGCGGCACCCTGACAGAACCAGGTAAAGAAAGTCCGTATCGAAACCGTTCGGTGGAAGAGAATCTTGACTTGTTTCAAAGAATGCGGGCTGGTGAATTCCCTGAAGGCAGCCGGGTATTGCGTGCCAAAATTGATATGTCTTCCCCGAATCTGAATATGCGCGA
>NZ_JBYKYF010000077.1:0-2638 GCF_057736855.1 Sporomusa sp. | reverse complement strand
CGGTTCTTTACCGTATTATCCGTACGCCGCATCACCGTACAGGCAATAAGTGGTGCATTTATCCCATGTATGACTATGCTCATCCTATCTCTGACTCTATTGAAGGTGTGACGCATTCCATATGTACACTTGAGTTTGCTGATCATCGGCCGCTCTATGATTGGACATTGGAAGCTTTAGGCATCTATAAGTGTCAGCAAATTGAATTTGCCCGCTTAAATCTGACTAGGACGATTATGAGTAAACGTTACCTGCGTCGCTTGGTTGAGGAAAAATATGTAAGCGGCTGGGATGATCCACGGATGCCGACAATCTCCGGTTTAAGGCGACGGGGTTATACGCCGGAAGCTATTCGGGATTTCTGCGACAGAATCGGTGTGGCTAAGAGTAACAGCACAGTTGATATTGCTTTGTTGGAGCATTGCATTCGTGAAGACCTTAACCCGAAAGCGCCACGTGTGATGGCGGTGCTTAGACCGCTTAAAGTTATTATCGATAATTATCCGGCAGGACAAGTCGAAGAGTTGATAGCCGAAAATAACCCAGAAAATCCGGAAATGGGATCACGGACATTGCCATTTTCCCGCGAAATCTATATTGAACAAGATGATTTTATGGAAAATCCACCGAAAAAATATTTTCGCCTATCCCCTGGAGCTGAAGTTAGGCTGAAACATGCCTATATCATTAAATGTGAATATGTAGTAAAAGATGAGCAAACAGGAGAGATTAAGGAAGTCCATTGTACGTATGATCCGGACACCAAGAGTGGCAGCGGTACTGTAAACCGTAAGGTTAAGGGTGTATTGCACTGGGTATCCGCGGCTCATGCCGTAAAAGCTGAGGTTCGGTTATACGATTATTTATTGCTGGATAGTCAAGAGCAGGAAGATGCAGAAACGACAGATAAAGATTTTGTCGAGATGCTAAACCCCAATTCCTTGGAAGTGCTGACCGATTGCTTGATCGAACCAAGTATTAAAACCGCTCAGTCGGGGGATCGTTTCCAGTTTCTAAGGCAAGGATTTTTTGTCAAGGATCGTGATTCAACTCCAGAACTTCCTGTATTTAACCGTATTGTTTCATTAAAAGACTCATGGGCTAAGATTGAAAAGAAATAATAACAGGTAAGACTTTTGCCAAGCGTAAGCGGGCAAAAGTCTTACTGATATTATTTGTAGGCGCAGAACATAGAAATGAGGTATTTTGGTGCTAGTGTTGATAAAGTTTTTATACACAACTTTTTTGCTGCCACCAGGCCTATTTATTGCTGCGCTGGCATTTGTTTGTCTTTGGATGTATCGCCGCAATCAGCGGGGAGTAGGGATACTGGTTCTCATAACAGTGCTTTTATACCTAGTTTCTACACCGTTAGTAGGAGAAGGATTAATTCGGTCTTTGGAGAGCCGTTACCAGCCGCCCGAACAGGTCAACGGTGATGTGATTGTCATGCTGGGAGGCGGGGCAACGGCGGATACACCCAATATTTATGGTAAAGGTCATCTTACGGGCTTTGCTGCCAACCGGCTATTAACAGCCGCGCAGTTACATCAGCTTACTGATAAACCGATCATCGTTTCTGGAGGGCAAGTCTTTGCCAACACCGGCAAAGAAGCTGAGATTGCCCGGCATATCTTGCGGGGGTTGGGTGTTGCCGATAATAAAATTATTGTGGAGGGGCAGAGCCTCAATACTACGGATAACGCCAAATTTACCCAAAGGATTTTGGCAGAACATGGCTTTACCAGGCCAGTACTCGTGACTTCAGCCTTTCATATGGAGCGCTCTGTGCGTCAGTTTGCTAAATATAATATGGTAGTGACACCATATCCTACCGATTACCAAACAAATACTCATTTTATTTTTGAATGGCATTTGTTATGGCCAAGGGCGGATGCTTTTTATAACACCCAGTTGGCCATCAAGGAATATCTTGGTCTTATGGCAGTACGTTGGTTTTAATGTAATATATGAGGAGCAGTGATAGCTTTGAAAATTCTTCTTATTGGCGGTGGCGGGCGCGAACATGCTCTGGCTTGGAAATTAGCGCAAAGTCCTCGGGTAGAAAAAATCTATTGTGCTCCGGGAAATCCGGGAATTGCGGCGGTAGCCGAATGTATTCATATTGATATAAGTGATAATGAGGCGTTAGGAAAATTTGCTGTAGATCATGCTATTGATTTAACTGTGGTTGGCCCTGAGCTGCCGCTTACTAATGGTCTTGTCGATTATTTTTCCACACTAAATCTTAAAGTTTTTGGACCATCCCAGAAGGCGGCTCAGCTTGAAGGTTCAAAAGCCTTTGCCAAAGAAATTATGCGTAAATATAATATTCCAACTGCTGCTTCAGCCGTCTTTACTGATGCTGATAAGGCTATTGCATACATAAAAGAACAAGGTGCTCCGATTGTTGTTAAGGCAGATGGGTTGGCTGCCGGCAAAGGTGTTGTAGTAGCCATGACAGTAGAGGAAGCTGTTGCCGCTGTTGAGATGATGATGCGGGATAAGGCATTTGGTAGTGCCGGCAATTTGGTTGTTATCGAAGAATATCTTGAGGGCGAGGAAGCTTCGCTGCTGGCATTTACCGACGGTTATACGGTAGTTCCTATGGTGGCGGCACAGGATCATAAGCGGATTT
>NZ_JBYKYF010000445.1:0-1848 GCF_057736855.1 Sporomusa sp. | reverse complement strand
GATGGCAAAAAACTGTGGGAATTGAGTGCCGATACCATTGAGGCCGATCCCTCAGGTAACACCATATATCTAAATAATCTTAAAGGCATTTTTTATCAGGAAAAAGACGGTAAAGTGGAGATTGTTGCCCAGCGGGCAACACTGGATACGAAAACCCGAACGATTATTATGCAAGGTAATATTAAGGCGATTAACAGCGATGGTGCGGTATTTACTGCTCCTGAGGTCTGGTGGTCTGGCGACCCTAAACGCTTTACCGGCGTTGGTGGCGTTACCTTTATTAGAGGCAATACTACGATTACTGGTGATAAGTTAGAAACTGACGACAACATGGAGAAATTTAAAATTTATGGCAACGCTAAGGTGGTTACAGGAGGGAAGAATGAATGATGACAAATAAAAAATACGCTTTACTCAGTGTATTGACAGCGATAATCTTAAGTGTCGGCAGTCTGCTTGCCGAAGCCACGCCACAGCCGACAGCCAAAACTCCTGTAGAAATTACAGCCGATGCCATTGAATATGATGCGCCCAGCGGTCTCATGGTTGCTACCGGCGGGGTACGCATTACGCAAGGACAAACGGTAATGACTGGCGCAGAAGCGCAGTACAATGTCAAGAGTCAGGAAGGGCAGCTTTCCGGCGGGGTACATGCTGTTAATCAAGATGCTACCCTAACCGCTGCTCAAGTAAAGATATATAATAATACCCACCTAATTGCTATCGGTGATGCTATCCTGATAAAAGGCGATAAACGTCTTAGTGGGCCGCAGATAGAATATTTTACTGACAGGCAATATGTTTTGATACCTGCAAACGGCAAAATAGAAATGCCTGATGGTACGATGACTGCCGATAGAATTGAAGCATTCATTAATGAGAATAGTGCTACCGGCACTGGCTCTGTTCATATTGTTAGTCCGGCGCGTAAGCTGGATGCCACCGCTAATATGGCAACTTACTATGGTGAACCGCAGGGGCAAAGTAAAATTATCTTAACAGGCAATGCCCGTGCTGTCCAGGAAGGCTATGTACTGACAGGAGAAAGACTCACACTGCGGCTTGAAGAAAAAGCGTTGGACGCTGATGGTGGTCGCACCCAACTGGTTATTACCCCGCAGTAACAGGCAAGAAATATAGCTAGCGAGGATGTTTAGCGATATGTATATCGAAACCCGCAACTTAGTAAAAACTTTTAAAAACCGTAATGTAGTCAACGGTGTCAGTTTGCGTGTAGACCAAGGACAAATTGTCGGCCTTTTGGGTGCCAACGGTGCTGGCAAAACCACCACTTTTTATATGATTGTTGGCCTGGAACGCCCCAACAGCGGTCAAATTTTTATTAACGGTGAAGACATAACTCATATGCCGATGTATAAGCGTTCCCGATATGGCATCGGCTATTTACCGCAGGAAGCTTCCATTTTTCGCAAACTTACAGTGGAAGATAATATCATGGCCATTCTGGAGACCACCAAGCTAACTCGTGCTGAGGCCACTGCCAAGATGGAAAGTTTGCTGAAAGAATTCCATGTTGACCATGTCCGTAAGCGTAAAGGCTCTGAACTCTCAGGTGGCGAACGGCGACGGGTGGAAATTGCTAGAGCGCTGGCCACAGATCCAAGCTTTATTCTGTTAGATGAACCATTTGCTGGGGTTGATCCAATTGCGGTAGCCGATATCCAATCCATTATCAGCTATCTGAAACACCGTGGTATCGGTGTTCTCATCACTGACCATAATGTCAGAGAAACCCTGAGTATTGTAGATAAAGCATATATTCTTAATGAAGGTCAGATCCTTATTGACGGCGACAGCCATACCATTGCCAACAGTGAAGTAGCAAAA
>NZ_JBYKYF010000076.1:11519-11823 GCF_057736855.1 Sporomusa sp. | reverse complement strand
GAATCGCAATCTGAACTTCCGGAGATCCGGTATCATTTGGGTGTACACGAAACTTTTCTATGATTTTTTGTTTGTTTTCAGGTGTCAACATGATGGTTCACCTCCTTTTCTTGCTTATCCCCATTAGCCAAGACATCGCCGGAGACTCGACTATCCTCGCTATGGTTATATGTGATTAATAATCACTAAAATATATAGTAACATAAAGATTTACACCTGTAAACCTTTATCGGAATTTAAAAGTAATTTTTTCGCGCAAAATTAATATCATGAGTCATTTGTTGTTTTAATTGGTCAATAGAAT
>NZ_JBYKYF010000076.1:3845-11509 GCF_057736855.1 Sporomusa sp. | reverse complement strand
ATTAAAAGCAATCTCGGCACGAATGCGGTCAAGAAATTGTACCTGAAGTTGCTCGCCATAAATTACACGATCAAAATCTAAAATATGTATCTCGATCCGGCGCGTTTGCCGGGTAAAAGTAGGATTGTTGCCAATATTAGCTACGCCATTATATTTTACTCCTGAACTGTCAATAACATGTACGGCATAAACCCCATCAGCCGGAACTAAAAGACCTTGAGGAATAGCTAAGTTAGCAGTAGGAAAGCCTAGTTTACTACCCCGTTGATCTCCTTTGATAACTTCTCCAGTTATGCTCACAAAACGACCTAGTAAAACAGCCGCCTGTTTAACTGCTCCTTCTTTAATTAATTGTCTAATAGCAGTACTACTCACAACAGTACCATCAATATCAATCAACTTTACCACGTCGACCTTAAACCCATGTATAGAGCCAGCACGAATTAACGTGGCGGGTGTTCCTGTTACCTGGTATCCATAGGTAAAGTTTTCGCCGACGATCACATGTTTTAAATTAAGATTGTTAACTAACAAGGTAACAAAATTCTCAGGTGATAATTCTAACAGTTGGCTTGTAAAAGGAATATGAAATAAAATGTCAACCCCCAAATCTGCAATTAAATTTACTTTTTCCTGATTGGTTATAATAAGGGGTGGACAATGGTCCGGATTAATGACAGCCAGCGGATGATTGCTAAAAGTAAACACAGAGCTCAAACAATTTGCGTTTTTTGCCATTTCGACAGTACGTGAAATGATTGCCTGGTGTCCAGCGTGAACACCGTCAAAAGTTCCTAGCGCCATATAAATACCCGGATACTGATGTATGTCGTTTATCTGCGTAAAGACTTCCATATTTTTTCTGTTTCTCCTCATTACCGCCTTATACAGAAGGCTGACAAGTAAAGTTGTACAGCCTTCCTATCAGGACAAAAAATTATAAGGGGTGATTTGTGGCAAGTCAATAGTCCGGAGCGCTATCGACCCGGACTTAATATTTTTACCGGCAGTAACATGGAATGACCGTCAGCTCTGCTTAGCCTCCGACCAATACCAATAAAATTCATCTGCCAATCATAGATCTTAACCAAGTCCCCAGCAGATACTTGGCAATAGATACTACGCCCATTTTTAACAGCATTCGCATCTTGTTCGGATAAAATTACAGCAGGCAGATGGGTAAGAACACTTTCAGGCTTTTGTATAGCTTTTTCTTTTAATAAGGCAATTTCCTCGAGAGTTAAAGACTGTTCCAAACAAAAACTGCCCACCCTTGTTCTTACCAAAAAGCTCATGACTGCCAAACAACCTAATTTACGCCCAATGTCAGCACATAATGTCCGTATGTAGGTTCCTTTGGAGCAAGTTACATCAAAGACAATCCCTTGCTCATACTCTGCTACCAATGTAATGGCATGGATGGTAATGGTTCGCGATTTCCGCTCCACTTCCTGGCCTGCCCGTGCCAACTCATACAACTTTTTTCCGCCAATTTTTACCGCTGAATACATGGGAGGAATTTGTTCATGAACCCCCACAAAAGATGTCAGCACATCTTTTATACGTGCTGAAGACGGTCTCGTATATGGAATACTGGTAATAATATGACCGGTGTCATCACCAGTATCGGTTTCGAACCCAAATGTAAGCTCTGCACGATAACTCTTATCTGCTTCTGACAAATACTCCACAAGTCTGGTTGCATTACCTAAAAAAATGGGTAGAACACCAGCTGCCGCCGGATCTAAAGTACCTGCATGGCCAACGCGCTTTATACCATATAATCGGCGAATAAACGCCACTACATCATGGGATGTCATCCCTGGTGGTTTAAGAACATTAATTACACCACTTTGCATCATGTTGTAAAACCTTCAGTTAATTGTTTTTTGGCTGCCTCGACAACCAATGCCTTAGCACGGTCAAGCGGCTCAGTTATCGTACACCCCGCCGCCCGCGCATGACCGCCACCGCCAAAAGAAAGTGCTAATTTACTTACATCTGCTGTTTTTGATCGCAGACTAACCTTAACACTATTAGTATCCACTTCTTTAAACATGACGGCTATTTCGACTCCGTCAATATTACGCGGATAATTAATAAATCCTTCAGTATCATCCCGAAGTTTGGCAAAAACCTCAGATTTAATTGTTATTGTCGCAATGTTGCCGGCATCACCACAATCGATGATTTCAAGTGTCTCAAGCACTTTAGGCAGCATTTCAATAACAATCCTCGGTTTGGTATCCAGATACTCGGAAATTATGTGAGGCCGGGCACCCAGTTCTACCAAATCGGATGCAAATTTAAGTGTCTGGGCTGAAGTATTGGCATAGCGGAAAAAGCCACAATCAGTGGCTATTGCCGTAAACAGTGCTTCCGCCATACTTGGCGTGATTGTAGCCTTTGCTTCTCTGAGCAGCTTGAATATAATTTCTCCAGTAGCAGCAGCCTCACTATCAATATACCAATAGTCCGCAAATTTAAGATTGGTTATGTGATGATCTAGGTTAAGTATCGGAGCAGTAATTAGCGTACTAACCTTTCCAATTCGTTCCCGATCGCTAGCATCGAGCACTACCAATAAATCTGCTTTGCAAATAGCACCTTCAGGCTTTTCTACTTTCTCCCATCCTTGGAGAAAGCGAAAAGCCCGAGGAACTTCATCATCAAGTAACATTCTGACTTGTTTACCTTGTGTTGATAAAAAGCTGTAAAGAGCAAGCAATGAGCCTAACGCATCACCATCTGGCTGAACATGAGCAGTCAATATAATGTTATTGGCTTTGTTTAACAGCATCGTGCTGTCTGCAATAGAAACTTCCATTGCGATTACTGGTTGCCTTCTTCCTGCTTAATTTTCAAGATGAGTTCTTGAATTCGCGCACTATATTCTAGTGACTCGTCAAGATGCAGTGACAGTTCCGGCGTAAATCGTAATCGGATACGTTTGCCAATTTCTGAACGCATATAACCTAATGCTTTTGTTAATCCGGCCCAAGTATCAGCTTTCTGTTCATCACTGCCCATGAGGCTGAGATATATTTTTGCACTACGTAGATCACCAGTGACTTCTACCCTGGTAACTGTTACAAAACCAATTCGAGGATCTTTAAGTTCTGTCAGGATTATCTTGCTAATTTCTTGTTTAATAAATTCCTGTACTTTTTCAACCCGCAGTTGTCCCATAATAATTCCTCCGCCAATTACAACAGTTAGGCCCGCGGTGCTACTTCTTGCATAGTAAAGGCTTCAATAATATCGCCTTCTTTTATATCGCGGAACTTTTCAATAGTTATACCACACTCATATCCTTGCGTAACTTCTTTAACATCATCTTTAAAGCGGCGCAATGATTCGAGTTTTCCTTCATGAATAACAATACCATTTCTCAATATCCGAACCTGACTTGTGTTGGTAATTTTTCCTTCCATTACATAGGAGCCGGCAACGACTGTTTTAGGGATAGAAATGACCTGACGTACTTCTACATGCCCCAATATGACTTCTTTAAACTCAGGAGATAGCATACCAGTAATGGCAGCCTCAACATCATTAATCGCTTCATAGATAACCCGATAGGTTCTTATATCAATTTTTTCGGCTTCTGCTGCTTTACGAGCGTTGCCATCAGGCCGAACATTAAAACCAATGATAAGTGCATTTGAAGCGGCTGCCAACATAACATCAGATTCATTAATAGCACCGACGCCAGCATGGACGATATTTACCCTAACTTCATTATTTTTGATATTAAGCAATGATTGGCGAAGAGCTTCAATCGATCCTTGAACATCTGCTTTAATGACGATGTTCAGGTCTTTCAAGTTGCCCTCTTGGATTTGTTTGAATAAATCATCTAAAGAAACCTTTTGCGACTGTTTAATCTCTTCTGTACGTTTTTTTGCCAACCGTTTCTCCGCAACTGTTCTGGCAATTCGTTCATCAACGGCCATTAAAATGTCTCCAGCCTGAGGTACATCGGCTAATCCTAATACTTCGACCGGAGTAGAAGGTTCAGCTTTTTTTATTTTTTCGCCACGGTCATTAGTCATGGCCCGCACCTTACCATAGGTGGTGCCGGCAATTATGGAATCACCGATTCTGAGTGTGCCTTTTTGTACTAAGACAGTGGCAACAGGTCCACGCCCTTTATCAAGCTTAGCTTCAATAATAGTTCCGTAGGCAAGGCGATTAGGATTTGCCTTAAGTTCAAGCATTTCGGCTACTAATAGAATCATTTCCAGCATGTCGCTAATACCTGTCTTCTGATAGGCTGATACTGGTACCATAATAGTATCACCGCCCCACTCCTCAGGTATCAACTGGTGCTCAGCCAATTGTTGCTTAACACGATCCGGATTGGCGCCTGGACGGTCAATTTTATTAATGGCAACAATAATTGGAACTTTTGCCGATTTAGCATGATTGATAGCCTCAATGGTTTGAGGCATAACTCCATCATCTGCAGCAACAACTAAAACAGCAATATCTGTTACTTGGGCACCACGCGCCCGCATGGAAGTAAAGGCTTCATGACCCGGAGTATCCAGGAAAACGATCTTTTTCCCCTGATACATGACTTGATAAGCACCGATATGCTGGGTAATCCCGCCAGCCTCCTGTGATG
The DNA here is from genome assembly GCF_057736855.1 of Sporomusa sp. NCBI lineage: Bacteria > Bacillati > Bacillota > Negativicutes > Selenomonadales > Sporomusaceae > Sporomusa > Sporomusa sp. The sequence goes on along the minus strand of NZ_JBYKYF010000076.1, from coordinate 6,879 downwards.
TCACATGGGTTTTCCGTATAGCATCTAACAGTGAGGTTTTACCATGGTCAACATGGCCCATAACGGTAACAACTGGTGGCCGGGGTACCATGTCTTTTTCGTCATCTTCAATTTCAGGGATTTCTGTGGGATCTTCTTCCGGTGGAATAGCTTCAACAGTAACACCAAATTCCTCAGCTACAATGCTAGCAGTATCGAAGTCAACTTCCTGATTAATACTGACCATAGTTCCCATCATCATCAGTTTTTTAATTACTTCGCCTGCTTCTCGTCCCATTTTACTAGCTAATTCTTTTACTGTAATCGATTCGCCAATTTTAATATTTTTGGGTTTTGGCATTTCAGTTTTAACCGGAGCCGACTGATTTTTACCAGCTTGGCTTTTTTGCTGGTTAGAGCGTTGCTGGGAATTTTTATTTCCCTGTCCTGCTGAGCGGCGCGAATTATTATTGGCCATACGGCGCTGGTTATTCTGAAGCTGTGAATTTTGCTGTCCCTGATTTCTAGCCTCTGTTCCAGCAGATTGATTATGCTGTTGCCGTTGTTGCCCAGGCTGCTGCGCGACAGTTTGGTGTTTTTGCTGTGAACGTTGTTGCTGCGTATGGGAACTCGTCCGGTTTTGTTGTTGCTGACTGTGGTGTGACGATCTGTTTTGCTGCTGCTGATTGGAATGAGCCGATCTGCTTGGCTGATGGTTATTATGAGCGGACCGATTCTGTTGCTGATTCGTATGAGCTGATCTAATCTGCTGCTGATTCTGATCCGTCCTGCTTGGCGACTGCTCAGCATGAGCAGCAGGCACTTCGCTAGTAGCAGTAGGCTTGGATTTTACGCGTTGTTCAGGGTGTGTCGCAGCTTGAGAAGGCTGCGTAGTTTGAACAGTTGTCGTACTTGGATTATGTTCTCCGGTTTTACGAGCAAATGTTTTTTCGATTGCAACTTTTGCATCCTCATCAACACTGCTCATATGATTCTTGGCAGTAATGTTATGCCGTCCTAAGATATCTATAATAACTTTACTAGTTGTGTTGTATTCTTTGGCTAATTCATATACTCTGTATTTGGACATTGATCCACCCCCATTTTCATTTCTCCCCGCGGATAACATCGGCTTAGTTTCACGTAAATTTTTTACCTTACTGAAACGTTAGCCGCCTAAATCCGAGGATATCCTGGTCTTAACTCTCACTTCAAAAAGATGGGAGGTTCGAACAGGTTACTCATCAGATACATGTTTAGTCTGTTAAAGCACGGACTAACGGCTGGACAAAGCCACTATCAGTAATGGCCACCGCCGCCCGTAATGCTTTGCCAATTGCACCACCTAATTGCTCTTTTGACAATGCATAATAAATATCGATATCCCGGGATTTTGCTTGATATTGATACTCTTTTTTTGTAGCATCAGATGCATCGTTCGCAACTATCAGTAGTTTGGCCTTACCTGATTTGATAGCTTCCTGTACCGCAAAATCACCTGATACTATTTTACCAGCCTTCTGCGCCAATCCCAGAAGTGATATGAGCTGTTTCTCATTCATTGGGTAATCCCAGTCCTAAGCGCATTATAAACAGTTTCATCAATTTGATGTTTAAGTGCTTTTTCCAGACGTTTTTCTTTAAAAGCGGTAGTCAAACACTGCTCACTTTGGCAGATATACGCTCCCCGCCCGGCCTTTTTGCCAGTAGGATCTAGTATTACTTCTCCCTGTGGCGTCCTGACTACACGCAACAATTCTTTTTTGGATTTCATAGTCTGACAGCCAACACACATTCTTAAAGGAATTTTTTTTGGTTTCACTCAGACTCCTCCTGTGCAGAACTTAACGGTGAAATTGATGATTGAGCTGCTTGTGATTCACTCTTAATATCAATTTTCCAACCAGTAAGTTTAGCCGCCAGGCGTGCGTTCTGTCCTTCTTTACCAATAGCGAGTGATAATTGATAGTCTGGCACAACTACTCTTGACATTTTTTCTGCTTCCTGAACCTCTACGGAAATGACCCTGGCAGGACTCAGAGCATTGGCTATATATTTTGCCGGATCGGCATTCCATTTAACGATATCGATTTTTTCGCCTTTCAACTCATTTACAATAGTCTGGACCCTCATACCTTTATGGCCTACACACGCCCCTACCGGGTCCACGGTCTCATCGCGGGAGTAAACTGCAATCTTTGACCTCAGGCCAGGTTCCCGAGCTACTGACTTTAGTTCCACCACACCATCATGAATCTCAGGTACTTCCAGTTCAAATAAACGTTTCAATAGTCCTGGATGAGTTCTAGATACAAGTATCTGCGGTCCTTTGGTGGTTTTTTTGACTTCTACTATGTAGGTTTTCAATCTATCGCCATGTTTGTATACTTCATCAGGAATTTGTTCAGAAGGTGCTAACACAGCTTCAGCTTTGCCTAAATCAATATACACATTTTTTTGTTCAATGCGCTGAACAATCCCTGTTACAATATCGCTTTCTCGATTGGAAAACTCCTCATAAATCATTCCTCTTTCAGCTTCGCGAATCCGCTGAACAACAACCTGCTTAGCGGTTTGCGCTGCAATTCTGCCAAAATTTTTGGGTGTGACTTCTAATTCTACCACATCGTCAATTTCATAACGCGGATCAATCGCTTTAGCCTCTTTTAGTGACAGCTCAAGCCGTGGATCATTTACATTTTCAACAACAGTTTTTCGGGCATAAACATGGATTTCACCAGTATTTCGATCTAAAGAAACCCTAACATTCTGTGCTGAACCAAAATTGCGTTTATATGCTGAAATTAAAGCTGCTTCGATAGCATCAAACAAAACTTCCGGCGCGATTCCTTTCTCTTTTCCTAATTGTTCGAATGCCTGCATAAATTCAGCGTTCATACAATTCCCCCCTATTCAGTTTTCCTAAAACTCAATATGTAATCTGATCTGTGCAACTTTTTCTCTAGGAATATCCACAATTTGTCCATTCACATTAATGCGGACATTTCCGTCAATTAAACCAATCAAATTTCCCACAACCATTTTTTTGCCGTTA
>NZ_JBYKYF010000076.1:3278-3835 GCF_057736855.1 Sporomusa sp. | reverse complement strand
TTTTACTTCTACCTTATCTCCAGCATGACGAATAAAATCGCGTTCTTTTTTGAGTGGACGATCAAGGCCCGGAGAAGAAACTTCAAGATAATAATGATCGTTTATTAAATTGCTTTCATCCAGTTTGGCCTCGAGTTGTTCACTCACCCATTGACAATCATCAATCTCTATACCTGATTCTTTATCCAGGAATACTCTAAGATACCACTCATGTTCTTTTACATATTCAACATCAACCAATTCGAGGTCACTATCAGCAATAATATCCAAAACATATTGCTCAACAATTGATTCTATTTTCTCTTTAGACATAAAATTTATAACACCTCCCGATTCGGCGGCTCACTCAGGCCGTTGCTGTCTTTATTCTTTATCAGACGGCGAACTGCTCTAGGGCTCCGATGTTCAGATACTCCAAGATACAAGCGAACAGTACATCTTTGGCTATGGGCGACTAACCTTCATGTAAGTGCAGGTTCTAGGGCTAAGTCAATTTTATTTTTGCCTAATCGCTTACCCATCATACCTAAAATTTGGTAAGATTGATTAGGGCTGAA
>NZ_JBYKYF010000076.1:0-3268 GCF_057736855.1 Sporomusa sp. | reverse complement strand
TACCCACTCTTAAAAAGTAAAATACTTTTATACTGCAAATATTATACCATTAAAATGGTAATCTTACAACCAACTTAGTCAATTAAAATTATCAAGCAAACAACTTAATTTGGTCTGTTTCATCAAGCCCTACCAAGCAGCCATGCTTTCTTAAAATATCAATAACCGTCTTAGATACCCGGCTGCGAGTCCTCAAATCCTCAATCGACGAAAAAGGCTTTTCCTGCCTAGCAGCTACGATGTTTTGTGCAGCAGAAGCCCCTACACCTTGTAAGGCTCCTAGCGGTGGCAAAAGACTATTATCAACAATTTGAAATTTGGTCGCATCTGATTTATACAAGTCAACAGGCTTAAAGGTAAACCCTCGCAAATACATCTCATAGGCCATCTCCAAGATGGTATGAGTGCTTTTCTCTTTAGCTGTAATAGCATTTCCTTTTTCCTCTAGCGCAGTAAGCTCAGCCTTTACGGCGTTTATACCTTTAACCACTAAATCGGCATCAAACTCAGTGGCTCTAACAGTAAAATAGGATGCATAAAAGGCCAAGGGATAATGTATTTTACAATAAGCAATACGAAATGCCATCATGACATAGGCAACAGCATGAGCTTTAGGAAACATATATTTAATTTTTTGGCAAGATTCGATATACCATTCAGGTACATTCTTTTCTCGCATTTTCTCGACATCTTCGGGTTTTACTCCTTTTCCCTTGCGCACGCTTTCCATAATTTTAAAAGCCACTTGGGGCTCAACACCTTTATGGATAAGGTAAACCATAATATCATCCCTTGCAGAAATGGCTTCTGACAACTTTGCCGTTCCACTTCGGATAAGATCTTGGGCATTATTTAGCCATACATCAGTACCGTGGGAAAAACCGCTTATTCGTACCAACTCACTAAATGTCTTAGGCTTAGTATCTTCAAGCATTTGACGAACAAATTTCGTCCCAAATTCCGGTATGCCAAAAGTAGCAACACTGCTGTTAAGTTCTTCTGGTGAAACCCCGATAGCTTCGGTTGATGAAAACAAACTCATCGTCGCCTGATCATCAAAAGGGATGGTTTTAGCATCAATGCCAGTCAAGTCTTCCAACATCTTAATTACGGTAGGATCGTCATGACCTAAAATATCAAGTTTTACTAATCGACTACTAATGGAATGATAATCAAAATGGGTCGTAATAGTAGATGAGTTTTTATCATCAGCAGGATATTGAATTGGCGTAAAATGATGCACATCCATATCCCGGGGCACAACCATGATTCCGCCCGGATGCTGTCCGGTAGTCCGCTTAACTCCGGTACAGCCACTAAGCAAATGATTTATATGAGCGTTACGAGCGACCTGGCCTTTCTCACTTAAATAGTTTTTTACAAAACCATAGGCTGTTTTTTCTGCGATGGTAGCAATAGTACCTGCCCGGAATACATTATCACGACCAAACAATTCTTCTGTATACTTATGTGCTACTGGCTGATAATCACCGGAAAAGTTAAGATCAATATCTGGAACTTTATCGCCATGAAATCCCATAAATACTGCAAACGGAATATCATGTCCGTCTTTCGCTAGCTTGGTTTGGCAGTGTGGACATGTTTTATCCGGCAAATCAAAGCCACCGCCATAGCTTCCGTCGGTTATAAATTCACTATATTTACAACGTGGACAACGATAATGTGGCGGCAAAGGATTTACTTCGGTAATTCCTGTCATAGTAGCTACAAAAGATGATCCTACGGAACCCCTGGAGCCGACAAGATAACCATCATCCATCGATTTTTTCACAAGCTTATGGGCAATATAATACAATACCGCAAACCCATTATTGATGATCGAATTAAGCTCATATTCTAGGCGCTTAGCTACTATTTCGGGAAGCGGTGTCCCATAAAGCGATTCAGCTCTTTGATAAGACATATACTTGATTTCTTCTTCTGCACCAGGAATTTTCGGTGCATATAATTCTTCGGGAATCGGTTTGATGGCTTCAATGAGCTCATTAATCTTACGCGGAGCCTCAACAACCACCTCATAAGCTTTCTCGGGTCCGAGGTAGCTAAACTCTGCCAACATTTCGTCTGTTGTCCGGAAAAAAAGCGGCGGCTGCCTATCAGCATCATCATACCCCTGTCCAGCCATAAGAATACGACGATATACTTCATCTTCCGGATTTAAAAAATGCACATCACAAGTAGCAACCACTAATTTCCCCAGTTTTGCGCCAATTTCACATACCTTTCTATTAATATCGCGCAATCCCTCTTCGTCGGCAATTTTACCTTTTCGCAATAAAAATTCATTATTACCTGTTGGCTGAATCTCTAGATAATCGTAATATTGAGCAATCTTAAGCAAATCCTCTTGGCTGGCCCCTTGAATGATAGCATGAATTAACTCACCAGCCTCACATGCTGAACCTAATAACAATCCTTCTCGATGTTCGTCAAGTATAGCCCGAGGAATACGTGGAGTACGGTGCAAATACTGCAAATGAGATATCGATACCAGTCGATATAAATTACGAAGGCCAATATTGTTTTTTGCTAAAATGATAATATGTCTGGCCTGATTAATGTCCTCATCAAAGAGATAACCTTCCATTCCGTAAATGACTTTAATACCGGCACTACTAGCCTCTTCATATGCCTCAGGAAAAGCTTGTACCACGCCATGGTCAGTAATAGCAATTGCCGGATGCCCCCATTTTGCCGCAGTTTTTATTAAATTTTTGGCAGAAACAACAGCATCCAAAGCGCTCATGCGAGTATGAGCATGCAGTTCAACCCGGCGAACAGCCGCATTATCCTGGCGTTCGGCAGCTTCTTCAGCCCGGCACATACTATCTGCAAACAAAATCAGTTCATTAGCAAATTTATCATACTGTACAGTGCCCTTAACGGTCACTTGCATACCTTTCTTAATAGCTCCGGCAGTCTTATCAAATTGCTCCTTATTATCAAAAAAGACTTTACCACTAATACCGTCAGTAGAATCAACAAGATCAAAGGTCAATAAAAACCGCCCTGATTTTAACTCTTTCGTTTCATAATTAAGGATTTTTCCAGTAAGTATTACGTTGCGTGCTTCTTCCTGAACTGCTTTTATAGGTTGCGCAGCATCTGCAGCGCCGCGAATGTTGCGGCCAAATATAATCGGACTATCGCTAGCCTTAGGTTTATCCTGCGGCGTTGCTGCTTCAGTAAGCGCTTCCCGATACTCTGGGGTGAATAGCGCATCATCGCACTCAACATCAACATTTTC
>NZ_JBYKYF010000444.1:0-1864 GCF_057736855.1 Sporomusa sp. | reverse complement strand
CGCTTCTCCAAGCTTCATAATCGCGCCTTTGCCAAAATCTTTTTCTATCTGACGCATAGCATTTTCAAGTGCCTTAAATTTGTCCATTTCCCGGTTTCTTTCAAAATCTTTTGCCTTATCCACGATAATATAAACCTCCCCGCGCCTAACTATATATTCAGCATTCCAGAAGTTTACAGGAGCAGACGGGAGGTATGTTAGCAAGACTTCCACCGCTAGCGTTTGATACGCTTTGGCCAACTCTCCTCTCGTCTGTAAAACTATAATGCGCTGTATATATACTAACAGTATACAAACATTTGTTCGTTTTGTCAATCATGTCGGGTTGGTTTTATCTCGTATTCTTAATTTAGCGTCCTTTGGCTGGCTCGATATTAATCCGATAGCCTTTGATTGTGTTTTTATTCATAACAGATAACACGCGCTCAGCAACGCTTTCCGGTACTTCTACAAAAGTAAATTTATCATAAATATTAATGACACCGATAATACTGCCCTCAATGTCAGCTTCTTCGGCAATTGTACGAACAATGTCTTGTGGCTGAATTTTTTGGGCTCGTCCCGCATTAATAAATAAGCGTACCATACCAGGTTCAGCTCCGGTATTAGCAAATTGCGGGTTTTCAAGACTGGTCTGTTCTTTATAACCTTCTTGAAACAGTTTTAGCGCAGCAGCCGCAAGATCAATAGGGTCGTAATCGGTAGCCAAATCAGCAATAATATTGCTGTAGGCCTCAAAACCACCACGATTAATGGTCTGTGTGAGCTGATTTTTAATAACTTCTGTTTGACGCTCAAGAATATCTGCCGGTGACGGCAATTGGCGACGCAATATACGAGTCTTGATCTCTTTTTCAATAATCTTAAGTTGCCGGTATTCACGGGGTTGAATAAATGTAATGGCTACACCTTTTTTACCGGCACGCCCTGTGCGTCCAATGCGGTGAACATAAGATTCGGGATCTTGCGGAATATCAAAGTTAATAACATGGGAAACGTGTTCAATATCCAAGCCCCTTGCAGCCACGTCAGTAGCAATAAGAATATCCAGTTTACCGTCCCGGAATTTTTTCATAACCCGATCACGCTGCGTCTGGCTCAAGTCACCATGTAATCCATCTGAAATATATCCACGTGCCGACAATGACGCAACCAAATCATCAACACCTTTTTTTGTGCGGCAAAAAATAATAACCCGGCTAAAAGTCTCAGTGTCAAGTACCCGACACAAGCCGTCAAGTTTATCACGTGTTTCGTAATAAATTTGGTCAATCAATGGTACGGTCAGTTGCTCTTTACTTATGGTAACCGTTACTCTGTCTTTCATATACTTGTCGGCTAATGCCATGATTTCCGCTGGCATAGTAGCCGAAAATAGCAGAGTTTGGCGCTCGGCTGGAAGATGAGCAAGAATGGCTTCGATATCATCAATAAATCCCATATCCAGCATCTCATCCGCTTCATCAAGAACCAGCATTTTCACATGATCAAGTTTAATCGTATTTCTGCGAATATGGTCAAGCAAGCGTCCAGGGGTGCCGATGACTACCTGCACTCCTGATTTAAGTGTTCTAATTTGTCGTTCTATTGCCTGTCCACCATAGATTGGTAGAGTTTTAACTCGTTTAAATTTACCTATTTTTGCTATTTCTTCCGATACTTGGATAGCCAATTCACGCGTGGGTGTTAGCACCAGCGCTTGGATATGTCTGGCCTCCGTTATCCGTTCCATAATAGGTATGCCAAAGGCAGCAGTCTTACCTGTACCCGTCTGTGCCTGCCCCAACACATCCTTTCCGGCTAATACCAGCGGAATAGTCTGGCTCTGAATCGGCGAAGGTTCTTCAAATCCCATAGCAGTGAT
>NZ_JBYKYF010000075.1:6539-11979 GCF_057736855.1 Sporomusa sp. | reverse complement strand
ATACCTGCCAACCAGCCGGCAACTATCCCAATGATTAAAAACCAAAGCAAGTTCATAGTATAATACCATCCTTTCTAACTTGAATGTAAGTCTTACTGGCTTTATTATTCCCTATTAGTTATCAAGATATACATATTTTAGTTGCCACATGGTTACGTCAAACCCAAAGGATAACTAAACCAAAATTATGAAAAATTGCTTTCATTATGTACGGCTAATGTACAGCTTTCACGGAAATACTAAAAATAAACGAGGTGATAACCATGTCCAAAGGCGATAGCGGCGCAACGCAACAGGATCTTTTCAATAAACATGTGTCCGAACAGCCTCCGGCAAAATATAACAATCCTCCGACCAGCGGTGCCATCCAAGACAAATTACGTAACCGCCGCGACCCTTATATTCATTCTTAAACGGCTTACCCACTGCCCTATAGAAATTGATTTGCTTTTACTGCCGTAGTACCGAAACTTATGCATAGTAAATATAGCAGAAAAAAACACCTATCTGACCTCGCTGGGTCTGATAGGTGTTTTTTATTGAACTGTTAGCCAAAAATAGCCTTAGTGGCAAGATATAAAACTGACGGGCAGAGCAAGCAACCTAGTCCGGTATAGAAGGTTGCAGTCATGGCACCATAAGGTACCAGTTTGGGATCAGTAGCCGCCAGACCTGCTGCCGTTCCGCTGGTAGTCCCCATAAGGCCACCGTACACAATCGCTGCCTGCGGATTGTTTAAGCCGATGAATTTCGCCACTGTCGGCGTAGCCACCATAACTACAATTGATTTTACAACCCCGGCCGCAATACTTATAGCAATTACAGGAGAACTTGCGCCAATAGCAGCACCAGTAACCGGTCCAACTATAAAGGTTACAGCACCAGCACCAATGGTTGCTAAACTAACGGAATCGGTATAGCCAAAGGCCAAAGCCAGCAATACGCCGACTACATAAGCCGAAACAACACCTAAAAAGAGTGAAAGAACACCGGCAATTCCGGTTTTTCGAATCTCTCCTAAATCCGCACCAAAGGCAGTGGAAGCGATGGCATAATCGCGGAGCATAGCGCCGCCCATTAACCCAATACCTGAGAAGAATTTAATATCAGCAAGACCTTTGGACCCGCCAGTAACAGCACCGCCCCAGTAGGCCAATATTAAGCCAAAAACGATAGCGATGGCGGAACCGTGAATCCGCTTATTCGTAAGTTTATCGGAGATTTGGTATGAAAGATATGTCACCAAACCAACAACCATGAAAGACATAACTAAGCCATTGGAAACAAAAATGTTATAAATCATTTTTCCTAAATCCATAGATGCCATCCTCCTATTGTTTGCCGTTTATGGCTTATGCTTTGGGTTTACTGATTTTACTTAATAGTGGTACAAAAAAGAAACCTACTAAAACCGCAATAACACCGGCCGCAATTGCTAATGGACCGCCCTTGATAGCCGCAACCACATTTTGTTGCGCCGTCATGGCAACAACAATCGGTATGTACATAGCATTCCAGAAAGAGATGCCATCTTGTGCCGGCTTTGATAATTTACCGGCTTTTATGAGTTTTTGCGTAAGAATAATTAGCAGAAACATGGCAAAACCAACGCCGCCAACGTTAGCTTTGACACCAAGAAGAGCCCCTAGGATATCGCCGAACCAAATTCCGACAAAATAACAAAAGGACAGAAGCGCTACACCATAAATTGCCATTACAATCCCTCCATTTATATAGCCAATAAAGATCTACAAACAGGACAACAAATAAGCTCAGGGCTAACATACAAGGTTATTAGCACCCACATAACAGAAATTTGTGCTTGATTTCATTCTGTTTTGACAATTTTTCACATTGTGAGGCGGCTGCACAACAAATAACCGCCCCACTCATTTCACATGCTTACAAGCTATTTGACCAAGTTTACTGTGGAAATAAATACCCCAGTAGCAATCGCACTTACAATAACCCCACTAATATTTGCACCCAGGGCTACTGGCAAGATTATGGAATAAGGATTAGCTTCTGTAGCCGCATACTGTGCCAGTTTAGCGGTAGTTGGTACACAAGATACACCAGCAATGCCACTGGTAGGATTAAACTTACCTTTGGTAAACCAGTAAACCACCCAACCGCCAAGAATTCCACCAACTGCAGAAATAGCCAATGAAAGAATACCAAGGATAATTAAAATCCCCACTTTAGGATCCATAATGGTTTTGGCATCGCAAAGAATACCAAGCAATAACCCTAAAAACAGAGTGGCGCAATACAGTAAGGTGTTATCCAGTAATTTTTGATATGGCTCAATCTCAGCTTCCCTAATGGCTACGCCTAGGAAGAAGGACATAATTAATGGTGCAGCCACAGGCAGCAGCAGACAGAGCACACCGCACATAATGACGATGAAAATAAACTTCTGATTTTTCGGCACTTCGACGTGTTTCATTTTCATCTCTAAACCGCGGTATTTTTTCGGGATCATCAATTTAATCAGATATGGATAACCAGCATAGGTTAAACTTAAATACAAGTAGGCAATAATCGAAATCGGAACAAACAGATCAGGGGCCAGCATTAATGAGGTAAACAATACCATAGGACCATCGGCGCCGCCAATGGTTCCTACTGCCGCCGCCTCGCCGATTGGCAGTCCCATTTTGTAGCCGATAACAAGGGTCGCAAATGTCCCCATTTCTGCAAATACTGCCACAACCATACTTGCCCAAGGACGGGCCAATACAAAGCCTATATCGCACATGGCGCCAATTCCAAAAAACACAATGCAAGCAATCAGACCATTACTAAAGGTTAAATTATAAACCGGCTGCAGGAAGTTGATCTGCATAATATTCACCAGGTCATCCGGCTGGGAAACCAATGGGTCAAGAAATATGTTGCCGATACCGCCATTCATAAATAATACGCCAGTATTAATAGCAATCATACCAATACCCATCGGCACCATGATTAACGGTTCCAGGGTTCGTTTAAAGCCTAAATAGGCCAAAGCAAAACCAAACAGAATCAGAAATAACCGGGCATAAACGATTGACGGCTCTTGAACCAAGAAGGAAAAAATGCCGGGAAATAGGTTGTGCAAGATTTCATTCACTTTTTTACCTCTCCTAACTAAACTCAAATACGGCTAACGACTTTATTAACCAGCAATATTAAGCCAACTGTTAAAAAAGAAAGTACAGCCGTCAGACCATAAGCAAAACCTGCATATGTATATATATCCAACTTGTTTCCTCCTTTATATCTCGATATCTCGCACTAGCAGACTTATTAACTACACATTAACCGATAGTAATTAACTGCATGCCTGCTTGTACCGGATCGCCAGCTTTGACGTTCAGAACCTTTACTACACCGTCGCAAGGAGCCATTACAGGATTATGCATTTTCATAGCCTCTAACATGAGAACCTCTTGACCCTTTTTCACACTGTCGCCGACTTTTACTTTGACTTCAATGACTTTACCAGGCATTGGCGCACTGACAGTAGCGCCTCCTGCAGTATTAGCTGCCGGTTTAGCGGCTGGAGCAGGAGATGGAGCCGGTGCTGGTGCAGCGGCTGGAGCGGGTGCAGCCACAGGCTGAACTGCCGGTGCGGTTGGTGCAACTGCAGTTGTTCCGTTTTTTACCACACTAACGTCATAAGTTTTTCCGTTTACAGTAATTGTATATGTTGTCATCTGATTTCCTCCTTAAATTCCTTCTAGCCATTTACAGGCGGTTATATACTGGTTCTTGCCGGGCTGAGGTCACCCATTTGCTATTGGGTTTTGCTGTTACACTCATTACCTGAAAATTGCTTGATCCTTCCAGCTCAGCAATAGCAGCAGTAATTACTGCCAGCAACTCATCGTCATCTTCGGTTTCGGTCATTGTCTCACTCACAGTGGTAGCAGCCGCAACCACTGGCACCTGGATTTCTTCCTCTTCTTCGCTGTAACGGCTACGCAAGAAAAAGACGATGGCAACAATACACACCAATCCAAGCCATATCATCTTTTACATTCCTCCCTTTTTGACCATAACTGCCTTATAGTGGAATATTTCCGTGTTTCTTGGCGGGACGAGTTTCACGTTTGGTAGCCAATGCATTCAGCGCGCTAATAATCCGAGGACGTGTTTCGCTAGGTACAATTACTTGATCGGCATAACCACGTTCAGCCGCTTTGTACGGAGTAGCAAACTCTCTGACATATTCTTCAGTCTTCGCTTTGGCATCTGGATCATTCCGGAAGATGATATTAGCCGCTCCGGCCGGACCCATTACCGCAATTTCGGCTGTCGGCCAAGCCATGACTTGGTCTGCACCAAGATGCTGTGAACACATAGCAATATACGCGCCACCATAAGCCTTGCGGGTAATTACCGTAATCTTCGGAACCGTAGCTTCCGAATAAGCGTACAACATTTTAGCGCCATGACGAATAATGCCGCCGTATTCTTGTCCGGTACCTGGCAAAAATCCTGGAACATCCACAAGACTCAGAATCGGAATATTAAAGGCGTCGCAGAAGCGGATAAAGCGAGCGGCTTTGTCAGAAGCGTTAATATCCAAGCATCCGGCCATGACCATTGGCTGATTAGCGATAATTCCCACTGTCCGGCCGTCAAATCGGGCAAAACAAATAATGATATTCTTAGCGTAATGAGGCTGCACTTCATAGTACTCGCCGTTATCTACGATACTTTTGATAACATCATACATATTGTAAGGTTGGTTCGGATTATCCGGCATCAGTGTATTGAGGCTTTCATCCATCCGGGACGGATCGTCGCCTGTTGCCACAACCGGAGCATCATCCAAATTATTGCTCGGTAAGAAGCTCAGCAAGTACCGAACCTGTGCCATACAATCTTCATCGTTTTCTGCAGCAAAGTGAGCCACACCAGACACTGTGCTATGCGTCATAGCGCCTCCCAATGCCTCAGCGGTTACTTCCTCTGCGGTTACGGATTTAATAACCTGTGGGCCAGTAATAAACATTTGACTGGTGTTCTTAACCATATAAATAAAATCAGTAATAGCCGGAGAATACACGGCGCCGCCGGCACAAGGCCCCATAATCACTGAAATCTGAGGAATCACTCCTGAAGCCAAGGTATTCCGGTAGAAGATATCGCCAAAACCGGCCAGTGCGTCAACACCTTCCTGAATGCGAGCACCGCCAGAGTCGTTTAGACCAATAATAGGTGCGCCCATCTTCAGTGCTAAATCCTGCACTTTGGAAATCTTAGCGGCATGTTTTTCTCCCAGCGAACCACCAATAACCGTGAAATCCTGAGCGTAAACATATACCAGCCGGCCGTCGACAGTTCCATAACCGGTAACGACGCCTTCACCTGGAGCTTCTTCTTTTTCCATGCCAAAGTTAGTGCAACGATGTTTCACAAATTGATCCAATTCAACAAATGAACCTGG
>NZ_JBYKYF010000075.1:0-6529 GCF_057736855.1 Sporomusa sp. | reverse complement strand
GCGGTTAGTTTGCCGCTAGCATGCTGCTTCGCGATTCTCTTTTCACCGCCGCCGAGCATAATTTTCTCCTGTTTCTTTCTTAGTTCATCAATCTTGTTTTGAACGGTTCCCATTGTGCACCTCGCTAAATGTGAATCACTACTTTTTGGCACTGAACCCTCGCCAAAAGTAGTGATTCCTATATTATGAAAATGGATCTTTTGCTCAACCAATCTTACAGTACATTTTGAGCTTTCAGTTCAGCTACTTCTTCACTGGAAAGACCTAACATCTCGGCAAGGATCTCTTCCGTATGTTGTCCCAAAAGCGGGGCAGGTCTTTCAACAGAACCAGGTGTTTCGGATAACTTAATGGGTATTCCAGCCATTTTTACTTTGCCTGCAGTCGGATGTTCAGTTTCTACAATCATGTTCCGGGCTATAACTTGTTCATTTTGCATAACCCGTTCGATGGTATTGATCGGACCACAAGGAATGCCAGCCTTGTCAAGGGCTTCAATCCATTCATCAACAGTTTTCTCTGGGAAGACGGTGTCGAGAATGGCTTTTAAAGCCTTCTGATTTTCGGTACGCTTCGGATTGGTTGCAAACCGTTCGTCCTCAATCAAGTCCGGTCTGTTGATCAGATTGCAGAAATCACTCCACAGGCGGTCATTACCCACGGCAATGATAATATAGCCGTCTTTAGCTTTAAATGCTTCAAATGGAGTAATCGATGGATGACGATTGCCAATCGGTTTAGGTGATACGCCGGAAGTCACATACCGCGCGATAGCATTTTCCAGAATCGCTACTTGGCAGTCCAGCATGGCAACATCCACTTTTTGACCAATACCAGTAACTTCCCGGTTATACAATGCAGTCAAGGTACCAATGGCAGCAAACAATCCTGCAGTGATATCACCTACCGATGCACCCACGCGAGTTGGTTCACCATCTTCATGTCCAGTAATGCTCATAATACCGCCCATGCCTTGAACAATTACATCATAAGCCGGTTTTTTACTGTACGGACCGGTATGACCAAAGCCCGAGCAAGCGGTATATATGATCTTGGGATTGATTTCTTTCAGGGTTTCATAACCCAAGCCAAGCTTTTCCATTGTTCCAGGGCGATAGTTTTCTAGCACGACGTCAGCTTTTTTGACCATTTCTTTAAAAATCTCTTTGGCTTTGGGATCCTTGAGATTTAAGGTCATGGAACGTTTGCCCCGGTTTAAGCTCATAAAATAGGCACTTTCTTTACCAACAAACGGTCCAAAAGCGCGAGAATCATCGCCTACTTTAGGTGGTTCAATCTTTATAACATTTGCCCCCATATCGGCAAACATCATGGCTGCGTAAGGGCCAGCCAACACTCTGGTTAAATCAAGCACTACTACATTCTCTAATGGCCGCATCAGTTTCTCCTCCTACATGTTTAATAGCACAGTTTCATTGTAAAGAATATTCGACAATTTTAGATCATTTTCCGCATAACATAAAAAAAACAGGACCTAACAGTCCTGTTTTTATTCCTAAGATTCATTAGTCAATTCCCATAATTTTATTAAATTCTTTTATATAATGACGAGTAACCGGAATATTGGTTTCGCGGCAATTCTCCAATGCCAGCACATACGTATTATTGAACCAAGGAATGACTTCCCGCACTTTCGTCAAATTGACTAAATAACTTTTGTGAGTCCGCAGAAAACCTTGTCCTGCCAATATTCCCTCCAAGTCTTTTAATGTCAGCTTAGTAAACATGGCACCTTGTTCGGTCTGCAATAAGGTTTGCCGGTTTTCGTCAGCTTTGGCAAAGAAAATTTCATTAGGCCGTAAAACCACCATTCGGTCTCTGGACCAAACGCAAATATTCGGAGGAAATAGTTTGTTGGGTTTAATCTCTGGCAAGTTCGGTTGCATAGGTACCGACGATTTCAAGGCCAATAATTTAGCAATACTTTTGTGAACCCGTTCATAGGAGTAAGGTTTTAGAATATAGTCCACAGCATTTAGTTCAAACGCCTTGGCGGCAAATTGATTATATCCTGTAGTAAAGACAATATGCGGCGGATATGTCAGTTCCAAAATTTCGCCAGCAATTACCAAACCGTTCTTATTTCGCATCTGGATATCTAAATAAACGACATCAGGATTTCGTTTCTGGATCATTGCCAGTACTTCGTCTCCATCTTCACATTCCCCGACAACGTCAATCTCACCGCTTTCCTCTAATAGAGACCTCAGTTCTGCTCGTGCCGGAAATTCATCATCAACAATAATGGCTGCTATTTTCATGATATATCCTCCTTATCCTGGGAAAGCCATAGATACGCAAGTTCCTTTACCTTCTTCACTCGTAATTGTCAGACCATATTCGGAGCCGTAGATAGCCTGTAACCGTTGATGAACATTAACTAGGCCAATGCTTGTTCTGCTTTCAGTATTTGCCTGCTCCCCCTGTAACAAGATTGCTAGCTTACTTGCAGGAATACCGACGCCATCATCGGTTACGGAAACAACATATCGCTTCGCAGAATCCCATCTTCCAGAAATCGTAACTCTGCCACCTGACTTTTTAGGATACAAACCATGCTTAATTGCATTTTCGACAATTGGCTGCAAGATAAGCGCCGGAATTTTTTTGTGATATGGTTCCGGAAACTCATAAATAACTTGTAATTTTTCCCGAAAACGGGCTGTTTCAATTTGTACATACGCATCCACATGATGAATCTCAGTCTCTAAATCCACCCATTCGCCGGCTTTTTCGAGATTATTCCGGTAAAAGTCCGCCAAGTTTAATAATAAATTTCGAGCCGTTTCCGGCTGACTCCGGCAATAATAGACAATAGTATTCAGAGCATTAAAAAGAAAATGCGGATTAATCTGAGACTGCAACGCCTTTATTTCTGCGGCGGCCCGCAAAGCCGAATATTGCTCCACTTTACTGGCTTCCAACTGAACAGAAATTAAGTGTGATAAACCTTTAATCAATTCGATTTCAAATGCGGTTATACTGTCAGGTTTTGTTTTGTAAAATCCGAGTGACCCGACGACGATTCCTCGTTCGGTGAGAGCTACTATAATTTTGGACTGCAGCGGGCAATTGGGATCCATACACCCGATTTCCTCCTTACTTCTGTCCAGTTTATAGTTGCCATTCGTAAGCACCTCTAGGGTGCTCTTTGTTTGAAGAATCTTATGATGATCATCTCCTGTCCCGACAAATGCCAATACATTATCCAACGAAGTGATCACTACGGCATCGATGCTGTCCACACTTTGATAAATGGTAGCCGCCGTATCATACGCCGATTTTTCGTTTAGACCTGATCGGAGAAAAGTCAGTGTTTTTTCAGCAATTTGCAATGCTAATCGCGCAGCTTTTCCCTCAAGTTTATCTCGCTCTTCGTAAATGGTGTCCATAATAGCGATAAGCATCGCAATCCCAATGGGGTTAATGATGAGCATCGAAGGACTGATCGCCTTTACTAATTGCACAGCATGATCAAAAGGCGGGGAAAAGAGCAAAATTAACATATGCATAGTTTCCAGCAACAATCCAAGCCCCAGAGCGAAGGCCCAACGGTTATGTGCGTTACTAAAACGGGAATAGTATAACCCGGCTAAAATCCCCTCCAGCACAGTGGACACCGAACTGGTTAAGGCACTCATTCCTCCCAGAAAATACCGATCCACCCCGGCAATTAAACCAGCACCCAATCCCACCCAGGGACCGCCTATCAGCCCGGCCGTAATGGCAGCCACCGCCCTAGTATTTGCGATGGCGTAAGTCGTTTGAAACCCGGCATGTGTCCCTAAAATTCCAATTATCCCAAAGAAAATCGCGTAGCTAACTTGTTCCCAAGGAGATAAATTCTGCTTTAGAATAGTATTACGAAAAACCTGAAATTTGGTGAGCAAAAAAACACAGCCTAATATCAGAATTAGTACCATGATTAAATGCTGAAATATATAATCAGGCAAATATTGTCGCCTCACTTTTTCCCTAATGATTGTTAATGAATATTGATTATTATTCAAATATCCTATGTAAAACAATTATACAAGTCCAACATCAAATTCCTCCATACTTACTTTTCTGTATTACTTTCCAGCAACATAAAAAGGAGTCTGCTTTGAACAGACTCCACCTTACAACAAACCAATTATGCATCTTATAATGTTAAAATCCAAGCTCTTATCGTTACCTTTATGGTGCGCCCGGCAGGAATCGAACCTGCGCACCCGGCTCCGGAGGCCGGCGCTCTATCCCCTGAGCTACGGGCGCATGAGCGTGACTTCAGCCACGAATAAGATTATAACACATCAAGTGCACCATGTCCAATCTTTTTTCGCATATTTTTTTACTAATTTTTTTCACCATGGTTACTTGGGGTTATTTAGCAGCCGTTGGAGTCTGACAATAAGGGCATATCCGCCATTCACGATTAAGTTCTTTGCCACAAGATGTACAAGCAGGCTTCAAGGTAAATCCGCAATAAGGGCATACTTTAAAGTCCTCCTTAACTTTGTTGGCACACATCTGGCAGGTAAACGTCTCTTCCACCGGTATGGCTTCGACATCAATAACATCTTGATTTCGCTGCGGCTTCAACGGTTGTTTCCTGCCAAGCAGCAGGTATAATGGTAAAAAAATAATTAATGCTGCCAAAGTCCCAGCAGACCATAATAGTGCAGTCATCTTATCATGCCCGCGTCCTCGTGCATCATTATATACCCAATAGGCGGCTATCGCACCAATTAATAAACTCAGACTCAGCGTCATACCAAAATACTCCCCTCTCTATACAGCACTACACATAAAATTATATCACGCTGCCACCAAACAGCAAAGAGAACACTAGACTTTTTGCGCTAGTGTTCTCAATCCTGCAAGTCGCCTCATTCTATCTACTGATTTCGTCCAGTGACTTGCCCTTAGTCTCCTCACCAAACAGCCATACAGCAATTGCTACAACAATCATAACCCCGGTAAACATAGTAAACACTTGTTCCATTCCCATGGGGCCAGCTAGCATATAACCGACAACACTAGGTGCCATGATTCCCCCAAATCGGCCAACGGCTGCCGCCCAGCCGGAACCAAAGGCCCGTATCCGGGTAGGATACAGTTCCGGGGTATAGGTATAAACAACCCCCCATGCCCCGAGATTGAAAAATGACATCAAACTGCCCCAAAGCAGCACTTCGCCCGCACTGCCCCCTTGCCCAAAGAAATAAGCACTCACAGCACTCATAGCCAAATAACTTGCCAGAGTTGCTTTGCGACCAATACGATCAACCAGGTACGCGGCGCTAAAATAACCAGGCAGCTGCGCCAGAGTCATAATTAATACATATTCGAAAGTCTTAACCACGGTATGTCCCTGCTGCACCATCAGCGAGGGTAACCAGGTGAATATACCATAATAGGAGTACACAATACCAAACCAGATAATCCATAGAATCATAGTGCGTTTTGCAAACTGCGAAGTCCATAATTCCTTAAACAGTACTTTCGTCTCAGGTTTTTTAGCCGTTACTGTAGTCATGGCAGCAGCCTGGCTAACAGGTTCACAACCAGCTAACTGTTCCAATTTCGTAACAATAGCCAATGCTTCGGCTTCGCGTCCCTTATCTATAAGGAAGCGTATGGACTCAGGCATGGCCAGTCTGATACAAAATACATACAGAGCTGGCAAGGCCCCAATAAAAAAGGCCATTTGCCACCCGAACTTGGGAATAATAAAGTAAGAAATAAGTGCAGCCACTAGCCAGCCAACCCCCCAGAAACTTTCCAATAAAACAATAAATCGTCCCCGGCTGGCAGGTGGTGAATATTCAGACATAAGTGTGGCTGCAACTGGTAGTTCTCCCCCCAGTCCAAAGCCAACAAGGAATCTAAACACAAGTAGTGATTCATAACTCCAGGCCAGACCACACAAACCGGTGGCTACACTATAAATAATTAGAGTTAGCGAAAATACCATTTTTCGTCCAAATTTATCGGCCGCTGAACCGGCAAGTACCGCACCAACAGCCATTCCCAGCAGCCCAATACTACCGATAAACCCCATTTGGGTAGCAGACAATCCCCACTCCTTTGCCAAAACAGGGAGCACAAACGCAATAATCCCTGTATCCATAGCATCAAACAGCCAGCCTAGGCCCGTCAACAACAATAATTTATAATGAAAGCGACTGACCGGGATTTGTTCCAACCGTTGAATGATCTCCATCTACATTACCTCCTATGTCTTTACACCTGTCTTGTCAGTATTATACCTCTTGTATATTGAAATGGCAACCACTTTTCCAAGAAATGAATCACATGCTGCCAACTTATATTTTGCCAAAATGTCTTAGACTATGACCTGAAAAACTCAGGTGTACATCGCTCCACTAGATTTACATTTCTCATGGCATCAGCATACGGTGATAACATCCGCGTAAATAAAAAACTGTCAGTGTCACCTGACAGTTACAGATTGTAGACAAAGCCGCTTTTATGCCGTAAGGCAAAAAGCGGCTTTCTATTT
>NZ_JBYKYF010000074.1:0-12066 GCF_057736855.1 Sporomusa sp. | reverse complement strand
AATCCACGCGACATACTTCTTAGACCTTACATTACTGAAAAAACGACAGCATTGATGGCTGAAAACAAATATACTTTTGTTGTGCCGCTTACCGCCAACAAAGTGGAAATTCGCCAAGCTGTAGAACAAATCTTTAAAGTAAAAGTCCTTGATGTTAACACTATCCGGGTAAAGGGTAAAACCAAACGGATTGGTAGACACATCGGTAAACGTTCAGACTTTAAAAAAGCAATTGTAAAACTGGCTCCCGGCGAGCGTATTGAATTCTTCGAAGGTGTATAACCATAATTTCCTAACAAAGGAGGGGCATACATGCCAGTTAAAAGTTTTAAACCATACGCTCCTGGCAGAAGATTTATGACGGTAGCCGATTTTTCGGAAATTACCGCAGATCGTCCCGAGCGTTCTTTGACCGAGCGTTTAAAAAAGCACGCTGGTCGTAACAATCAAGGCCGTTTAACTGTCCGGCATCAAGGCGGCGGCCACAAACGTCTGTATCGTCTAATTGACTTCAAACGCAACAAAGACGGTATTCCGGCAAAAGTTGCTACTATTGAATATGATCCTAACCGTTCAGCCCGCATTGCGCTTGTAAACTATGCTGACGGCGAAAAACGCTATATTATCGCTCCTAACGGTCTTAAAGTTGGCGATACCATTATGAGCGGTCCGGAAGCCGACATCAAAGTGGGTAATGCACTGCCGCTAAAGAATATGCCGGTAGGTACGTTAGTCCACAATATTGAGATGAAAATTGGCAAAGGTGGCCAAATGGTTCGTTCTGCAGGTGCTGCCGCTCAACTTATGGCTAAAGAAGGCAATTATGCACTTCTCAGACTGCCGTCTGGCGAATTGAGAAAAGTTCATATTAACTGCCGGGCTACTGTTGGCCAAGTAGGTAACCTTGAACATGAAAACATTACTATTGGTAAAGCTGGTCGTTCTCGTTGGCTGGGTATCAGACCTGCTAACCGCGGTGTTTCCATGAACCCGATTGACCATCCGCATGGTGGTGGTGAAGGTCGTTCACCTGTTGGCCGCAAACATCCGGTTACTCCTTGGGGTAAATGTGCTATGGGAACTAAAACCCGTAGAAAGAAAGCATCTGATAAGTTAATTGTTAAGAGACGCGTTAGTCGCGGTAGTCGATAATCGATAAGTCGAGGTTCGCGAGGAACTAAAAATATTTCTCGAAGTCAGCCAACATACGAAAGGAGGCTATTTAGGTGTCAAGATCCACAAAAAAAGGACCTTATGTGCATGAAAGCCTACTCAAAAAAATTGATGCGCTGAATGCCGCAAATGATAAAAAAGTTATCAAAACCTGGTCACGCAGCTCGACCATTCTACCGAGTTTTGTAGGTCATACTATCGCTGTTCATGACGGCCGCAAACATGTACCGGTATATATTACCGAAGACATGGTTGGTCACAAGCTTGGCGAATTTGCGCCAACCCGGACTTATAAGGGTCACAGCGGCTCGGAACGGACCACCGGCGTACGATAACAGGAACGACACTCTTAGCAAAAATCCGGAGATTATAAACCGGAAGGGGGTTAAATAATGGAAGCTAAAGCAATTGCCAGACATATTCGCATTGCTCCCCGTAAAATCCGCATCGTAATTGACTTAATTCGCGGCAAGAACGTGGGCGAGGCTTTTGCAATTTTAAAGCACACTCCGAAAGTCGGAGCTGAAGTTTTAGAAAAGTTATTGAAATCTGCTGTCGCTAATGCTGAGCACAACTATGACATGAATGCTGATGCACTATATATTTCTCAGGCATATGTTGATCAAGGCCCAACCTTAAAACGCATTCATCCGCGTTCTCGCGGTCAAGCGTTCAAAATTTTAAAGCGTACCAGCCATGTAACTTTGGTTGTTAAAGAAAGATAAGCTAGGACGAAGGAGGGAAATTTAGTGGGTCAAAAAGTTAATCCGCATGGTCTTCGTCTTGGCATCATCAAAACTTGGGACGCAAGATGGTATGCTGATAAAGACTATGCTAAAAATCTGCATGAAGATATCAAAATTCGTGATATGCTGAAAGAAAAACTTTTCACTTCCAATGTGTCGCAAATCATTATTGAACGTGCGGCCAACCGGGTGAAAGTAACCATTCACACTGCCAAACCTGGTATGGTTATCGGCCGTGGCGGTAGTGGTATTGAAACCATTAAAAAATGGCTTAAAGATCTTACTGGCAAAAACATTGATGTAAATATTGCCGAAATTAAGCAACCAGAACTTGATGCAACATTAGTAGCTGAAAATATTGCTGCTCAGCTTGAAAAGCGTGTTGCTTTTCGTCGCGCAATGAAACAAGCAGTAACTCGCACTATGCGTTTGGGCGCAAAAGGAATTAAAGTAATGGTTGGCGGTCGTTTAGGCGGAGCTGAAATTGCTCGTAGTGAAAGCTATCGTGAAGGCAGTATTCCTCTGCACACCCTGCGTGCCGATATTGATTATGGTACAGCAGAAGCTCACACTACGTATGGCCGTATTGGCGTAAAGGTTTGGATTTACAAAGGCGAAGTTTTGCCTGAAGCCAAAAAGACGGATGTCGCCGCTGCCGTTGAAGGGGGCGAAAACTAATGCTTATCCCAAAAAGAGTAAAACATCGTAAACAATTTCGCGGACGTATGACTGGTAAAGCCCATAAAGGCAATACCGTTTCTCATGGCGAATTCGGACTTGTTGCTCTTGAGCCAGCCTGGATTACCAACCGTCAAATCGAGGCTGCTCGTATTGCCATGACCCGTTACATCAAACGTGGCGGTAAAGTTTGGATCAAAATTTTCCCGGACAAACCGATTACTGCAAAACCTGCTGAGACACGTATGGGTAGCGGTAAAGGTTCACCTGAATATTGGGTAGCTGTTGTTAAGCCAGGTCGTGTTATGTTTGAAATGGACGGTGTGGCTGAAGAAGTAGCCCGTGAAGCTATGCGTCTGGCAGCACACAAACTGCCGATTAAAACCAAATTTGTTAAGCGGGAGGATACCGCTCATTTGGATATGGACGCACCGGGCGTCAATGCTAAACTGGGTGGTGAAATAAATGAAGGCTAATGATATCCGCGAGATGAGTGCAGCCGAACTTGACCAAACTCTGAACAAGTTGAAAGAAGAATTGTTCAACCTGCGGTTCCAACACGCAACCGGCCAATTGGATAACCCCATGCGGATTCCTGCCGTCAAGAAAACAATTGCCCGTATCAAAACCATTCAGCGTCAACGTGAACTAAAGGCCCAGTAAACTGGGGGAACAATGTTAATGAGTGAAGGGAGGCAATGCAACAGTGACTCTTGAAAGAAATGAGCGCAAGGTTCGGATTGGCAAAGTCGTAAGTGACAAAATGGAAAAAACAGTCGTTGTGGCCGTTGAACGTTTAGTTCGTCACCCGCTGTACCATAAATCTGTTAAGAAAACAGTGAAGTTTAAAGCTCATGATGAGCATAACGAAAGCCATATTGGTGATACTGTAAAAATTATGGAAACACGCCCACTGTCTAAAGAAAAACGCTGGCGTGTAGTAGAAATTCTCGAAAGAGCAAAATAATATTTATTTAACCCGCGTAAGCTGGCTTCTACTGCTCGGATGCCATGCGCAACGAGCTTCATGAGGAAGGAGGATAAGCACTATGATTCAACAGCAGACCATCCTGAATGTTGCAGACAATACCGGCGCTAAGCAAATTATGTGCATCCGCGTAATGGGTGGCTCATATCGCCGCTATGCTAACATTGGCGATGTTATCGTTGCTTCTGTTAAAGACGCTACACCCGGTGGCGTTGTCAAGAAAGGCGACGTTGTTAAAGCCGTTGTTGTTCGTTCTAAAAAAGGATTACGCCGACCGGACGGTTCCTATATCCGGTTTGATGAAAACGCCGCAGTTGTTATTAAAGAAGACAAAAGCCCGAGAGGTACACGGATATTTGGACCAGTAGCCCGCGAGCTCAGGGACAAAGATTTCATGAAAATTATCTCACTGGCACCGGAAGTTATCTAGATTAAGGAGGTGTCCTTAAGTGTCAGAAGCTCAAAAATTGCACGTTAAAAAAGGCGATAAAGTCGTCGTGCTGTCTGGTAAAGACAAAGGCAAAGAAGGCAAAATCATCGAAGCACTGCCTAAAAAAGGCAAAGTTGTGGTAGAAGGCGTAAACAAAGTAAAACGCCATACTAAACCAAGCCCCAAAACCCCACAGGGCGGCATTATCGTAAAAGAAGCACCAATTGCTTCCGCCAAAGTTATGCTTATTTGCCCAGCATGTAACAAACCTACTCGTATTAAAAAATCTCAGTTGGCCAGTGGCTCATTCGCTCGTGCTTGCAAAAAATGCGGCGAAGTTATTGATAAAGATAAGTAAAACCATTCTTTCCTGAAAGGAGGTTAACTCATGGCTTCAAGACTTAAAGAAAAATATACAAAAGAAGTAGCGCAAGCTATGATGCAGAAATTCGGCTATAAAAATGTCATGGAAATTCCCAAAGTCGAGAAAGTGGTTATTAACATGGGTGTGGGTGAAGCCGTAGGCAACCCCAAAGTTCTCGATGCTGCTGTTAATGACATGACTTTAATTGCCGGCCAAAAACCGGTTATAACCAGAGCAAAGAAATCCATTGCTGCTTTTAAAATTCGTCAAGGTATGCCGATTGGCGCTAAAGTTACCATACGTGGTGAACGGATGTATCATTTCCTTGATAAACTGTTTAACGTTGCATTGCCTCGGGTACGCGACTTCCGCGGTGTTAGCCCAAAAGCATTTGATGGACGCGGTAACTATACACTCGGTGTAAAAGAGCAATTGATCTTCCCGGAAATTGACTACGACAAAGTAGACAAAATCCGCGGAATGGATATCGTCATAGTTACTACTGCCAAGACCGATGAAGAAGCAAGAGAATTGCTGAAACTAATGGGTATGCCATTTAGTGCATAATCGAATCTGTCCATTAACGCCTTCGTAAGACGGGACAGTTACACAGAAGGAGGGAATTCGGTGGCCAAAAAGGCTTTGATTGAAAAATGGAAGAGAGAGCCTAAATTTAAGGTACGTAAGTACAACCGATGCAAAATCTGCGGACGTCCGCACGGATATATGCGTAAATTCGAAATGTGCCGGATTTGTTTCCGGGAACTGAGCTACAAAGGCGCCATTCCTGGGGTAACCAAGGCAAGCTGGTAGTAGCAGCAAGATATAGGAAGGGGGTTCTAACACATGGTAATGACCGATCCGATTGCCGATATGCTTACACGCATTCGCAACGCCAACTCGGTTTATCACGATAAAGTCGAGATTCCGGCATCGAAAATTAAACAAGCCATAGTCCAAATCCTAAAAGACGAAGGGTTTATCAAAGACTATGACATGATTCAAGATGGCAAGCAAGGAATATTACGGGTTAGTTTAAAATATGGCCCGAATCGCGAAAAAGTAATTACTGGTATTAAGCGCATTTCTAAGCCTGGTCTTCGCGTTTATGCTAAGAAAGAACAATTACCGCGCGTACTGGGTGGTCTCGGAATTGCGATTATCTCAACTTCGAAAGGCATTATGACCGACAAAGCTGCTCGCAGAGAAGGTCTGGGTGGCGAAGTAATCGCATACGTTTGGTAGTCTAGTGATACAGGAGGTGCAATATGTCTAGAATTGGTAGGACTCCCATCGCTGTTCCTGCTGGTGTTACCGTAACCATCGGCGACAGCAATGTAGTTACAGTTAAAGGTCCAAAAGGCGAACTGACCCGCCAACTCCACCCTGATATGATTATCGAGATGGAAGGCAGTGTCATCAACGTCAAACGGCCTTCAGATAATAAAGAACATCGTTCGCTCCACGGTTTGACCCGGACTTTGCTCAACAACATGGTAATTGGGGTAACACAAGGCTTCTCGAAAACCTTAGAGATTGCCGGTGTTGGCTATCGTGCTGCTAAAGCTGGTCAAAAATTGGCGCTCACCTTAGGTTTTTCACATCCGCTAGAAGTTGAGCCGCCTGCAGGTATCACCATTGATGTTCCCGCGCCTAATCGGATTGTAGTTTCCGGTGCCGACAAAGAAGCGGTTGGAGCACTTGCAGCTAAAATTCGCAGCTATCGCGAGCCAGAACCGTATAAAGGTAAAGGCATCAAATACGAAGGCGAAGTTATCCGTCGTAAAGTCGGTAAAGCCGGCGGTAAAGGCAAGAAATAAACCCATAAAAGGTAATTTAGGCGAAAGGAGTGAACACCTTGCTGCGTAAACCAAGCAAAAACATCGCGCGCCGGAAGCGGCAATTAAGAGCACGGAAAAATCTGATTGGTACTGCTGAACGCCCGCGTCTCAACGTATTTCGCAGTTTGAAGCATATTTATGCTCAGATTATCAACGATACAACTGGTACTACCTTAGTATCTGCCAGCACATTGGATAAAGAAATCAGTGCTAAAGTTGAATACGGTGGAAATATAGAAGCAGCTAAAGTTGTGGGCGAGGCAATCGCTAAACGGGCCCTCGAAAAAGGAATCACTAAAGTGGTATTTGACCGCGCCGGCTATATTTATCACGGCCGCGTGGCTGCCCTCGCAGCTGCTGCACGCGAAGCTGGACTTGAATTCTAAGAAAAGGAGGGAAATTGATGGCCAGAATTGATTACACCGGTCTTGATCTTAAAGAAAAAGTTGTATTCATTAACCGGGTTGCAAAAGTAGTTAAAGGCGGTAGACGCTTTTCTTTTAGCGCTCTGGTAGTTGTTGGTGACGGCAACGGCCATGTAGGTTTTGGTCTGGGTAAGGCTGCTGAAGTACCAGAAGCCATCCGTAAAGGCGTAGAAGACGCTAAGAAAAATCTGATAAAAGTTCCTATTGTCGGCACTACCATTCCTCACGAAATCATAGGTGTGTTTGGCGCTGGCAAAGTGCTCTTAAAGCCTGCCTCTGAAGGTACAGGCGTAATTGCTGGTGGTCCAGTTCGTGCTGTGCTTGAGCTTGCTGGCATTCATGACATCCTCACCAAATCGCTCGGTTCGTCTAATGCTAACAACATGGTTCGCGCTACTATTGCCGGCTTACGCCAACTTAAACGGGCTGAAGAAGTTGCCAGCCTGCGTGGCAAAACAGTTCAGGAACTGTTGGGCTAAGGAGGAAAGAGACATGGCTAAAATTAAAATTACACTTATCCGTAGCCTGATTGGTAGACCAGAAGATCAACGCGCAACCGTTAAAGCTTTAGGTCTCAAAAAAACCAACAGCTCGGTTATACAGGAAGATAATGCAGTAATTCGAGGTATGGTTCGCAAAGTAGAACATCTCGTTACTGTAGAACAAGTAGCTGAATAAATACAAACTGGCAATAACCAATATATTAGTTCAAGGAGGTGCTGTTAATGAAATTA
Source organism: Sporomusa sp. (assembly GCF_057736855.1). NCBI lineage: Bacteria > Bacillati > Bacillota > Negativicutes > Selenomonadales > Sporomusaceae > Sporomusa > Sporomusa sp. The sequence goes on along the minus strand of NZ_JBYKYF010000074.1, from coordinate 4,687 downwards.
CATGAATTAGCTCCAGCGCCTGGTTCAAAAAAAGTTCGCACCCGTGTAGGTCGTGGTCTTGGCTCCGGTCTTGGCAAGACTTGCGGTAAAGGTCACAAAGGTCAAAAGGCTCGTGCTGGCGGCGGTGTGCGTCCTGGTTTTGAAGGCGGCCAAAAGCCTTTGTACTTAAGATTGCCCAAGCGCGGTTTCACCAATATATTCGCTAAACAATACAGCGAAGTGAATGTAGCTGAGCTCAACCGCTTTGACAATGGTACGGTGGTTGATCTTGCGGCTTTGGTAGAAGCCGGTGTAATCAAAAAAGTGCTTGACGGTGTTAGAATCTTAGGCAATGGCGAACTCACCAAGGCTCTAACAGTAAAAGCCAATGGCTTTACTAAGTCGGCCGCTGAAAAAATTCAAGCAGCCGGCGGTTCAGTCGAGGTGATTTAATTGCTGGCAGGGCTCTCGAACGTGTTAAAGATTACTGAACTGAGGCAAAAGGTAGTATTTACCTTAGTTATGTTCTTGGTATTCAGATTAGGTACACATATTCCGGTACCAGGTGTGAATGCTTCAGTTATCGAGGAACTGTTTACTCAAGGTAATCTGTTTGGGCTTCTGGATATGTTTGCAGGTGGTGCTCTTAGTAAGTTCTCTATTTTTGCGATGAGCATAACGCCCTATATCAATGCTTCGATTATTATGCAGCTACTTACCGTAGTTGTACCCAAATTAGAGCAATGGTCCAAAGAAGGAGAAGAAGGTCGTAAAAAAATCACTCAGCTTACTCGCTATGGTACTGTTGTCCTTGGTTTTATCCAAGCACTTGGTATGGCATTTGGCCTAAAAGTCGCTATGATTAACCCCGGGTTTGGTTCCATCTTGTTGGTGGCACTTACCTTGACTGCAGGAACTACGTTCTTAATGTGGGTGGGTGAACAAATAACCGATAAAGGAATTGGAAACGGTATCTCGCTGATTATCTTTGCAGGTATCGTATCAGGACTGCCGCGAGGCATCTACACTATTTTCGAGTATTTTCGTGCCGGAACAGTTGGCATATTTAGTTTGCTATTGTTCCTTATAATTGCATTGGCCATGATTGTATTTGTTATTGCAATCCAGCAAGGTCAACGCAGAATCCCGGTTCAGTATGCTAAACGAGTGGTTGGCCGGAAAATGTATGGTGGTCATTCTACTCACATCCCGCTAAAAGTAAATCAAGCGGGCGTTATTCCCGTAATCTTTGCGTCATCTGTGCTGATGTTCCCAGTAACCATTGCTCAGTTTATTGATGTGCCCTGGGTAAAAACGGTGGCAGGGTGGTTTGCGTGGGGCACGCCGATACAAACCGTCTTGTATGCGCTTTTAATCGTGTTCTTCACGTATTTCTACACTGCGGTTACTGTGAACATATCAGATATGGCAGAGAACATGAAAAAACACGGCGGCTTTATCCCTGGCATCAGACCGGGTAAACCTACCGCCGATTATTTAGACCGGATTATGACCAGAATTACCCTGGCCGGATCCATATTCTTGGCCATCATTGCCATACTGCCGAACTTCATTGGAGCCATAACGAATATCCAGGGAGTGTATTTTGGCGGTACAGCTCTGCTCATTGTAGTAGGCGTGGCATTAGACACTATGAAGCAAATTGAGGCGCTGGTGCTCATGCGTCACTATCAAGGCTTCATGAAGTAGGAGGTAGTGGTCATGTTTATTCTGTTAATGGGCCCGCCGGGTGCTGGGAAAGGCACCCAGGCGGCCAAACTGGTAGAGAAATTCAAAATCCCTCATATTTCAACTGGAGATATGTTCCGGGCAGCAGTCAAAGAAGGTACTGAGCTTGGAAAACAGGCTAAAGCTTGCATGGATGCAGGCGAGCTTGTGCCTGACAGTGTTACTATCGGTATTGTCAAAGAGCGTTTGGCGAAAGAGGACTGCAAATCAGGTTTTATTCTTGACGGTTTTCCGCGTACTACTGTTCAAGCCGAAGCGCTTGACCGAACGCTGGCAGAACTTGATATCAAGCTTGATCGGGTTATTAATATTACGGCTCCGAATTCCGAATTGGTTAGCCGTATGACTGGGCGTCGGATTTGCAAAACCTGCGGTGCTACCTACCATGTAACATTCAATGCTCCCCAAAAACCAGGTATTTGCGACAAATGCAATGGTGAACTGTACCAACGGGCTGATGATACGGAAGCAACTGTAGTTAACCGCCTAGAAGTATATCAAGAACAGACTCAACCGCTGATTGAGTATTATCAGGATAAGGGGCTGTATACTGAGATCAATGGACTTCAGCCTATTGATAAGGTACTGAATGATATTGTCAACAGTTTACGGGGCGGACAAATATGATTATCTTAAAATCACAAAGGGAACTTAATTACCTGCGTGATGCTGGGCGAATAGTGGCAGAAACGCTTGAAGAAGTAAAAAAAGCGGCAAAACCGGATGTCACTACGCTTGACCTTGACAGGATTGCCGAGGACTACATTAGAAGCAAAGGTGCAAAACCGGCTTTTAAAGGCTATAATGGATTTCCAGCTACCATTTGCGCTTCAGTAAATGAAGAGGTAGTACATGGCATTCCTGGATTAAAAAGGTTGAAAGATGGAGATAATGTAAGTATTGACATTGGCGCTTTCATCAATGGTTATTTTGGTGATGCTGCGATAACCATAGCCATCGGTGAAGTAGATGCTGAGGTTGAAAGGCTTATCAAAGTTACCGAGCAGTCGTTATATAAAGGTATTGAACAAGCTATAGTAGGTAATCGTTTAGGCGATATCTCCTATAGCATTCAATCCTACGCTGAGGGGCATGGATTTGGTGTTGTGCGCGACTTTGTCGGGCATGGCATTGGCAGAAACATGCATGAAGACCCGCAAGTACCTAACTATGGGCTTCCCGGACGCGGCCCGCGATTAAAAGCTGGTATGACATTAGCAATAGAGCCTATGATTAACGCAGGGACCCATGAGGTCAAGACCTTGAGCGATAATTGGACAGTAGTGACTGCTGACGGCAAGCGTTCTGCCCATTTTGAACACACCATTGCCATTACGCCTGATGGTCCGGAAATATTAACAAAATTGTAGGAGGAGACGGCTTGTGCCAGATGGAACTATCGACCTTGGGCACATTGTGATATCATCAGCAGGACGTGATGCTGACCACGCCTATGTGGTAATAGGGTGGTATAAGCCGCAAACTCTTCTGGTAGCAGACGGACGTGGACGTAAAGTCACCAATCCAAAAAAAAAGAATGTCAAACATGTAAGAAGGCTTTCTATTGCTAATCATCTGACGGAAGCATTAGCAAGTGGTAAACCCATCACTGATGAAGATATCCGTCAGGCGCTCGCCCAAACGAGGCGGCCGGATAAGCTGTTAAAAGCGGACGAGGAGGAATAGCTCATGTCCAAACAAGATGTCATTGAAGTAGAAGGTACGGTCATTGAGGCTTTGCCTAATGCAATGTTCCAGGTAAAATTGGAAAACGGTCATGTTGTACTGGCGCATGTATCAGGGAAAATTCGCATGAACTTTATCCGAATTTTGCCTGGTGATAAAGTGACTATTGAACTTACACCGTACGATCTGAAACGTGGCCGTATTACCTATAGGTTTAAATAGCTTGTGTTCGTGGGTTCGTAAGTTCGTTAGTCAAGTGGATGAACGAACGCGGACTGGCGAGCTGGCGGACGCACGATAAGGAGGTTTAATCATGAAAGTAAGGCCATCAGTTAAGCCTATATGTGAGAAATGCAAAATCATTAAACGGCATGGCCGGGTAATGGTGATTTGCGAAAATCCCAAACATAAACAAAAACAAGGCTAAAAAGAGTGAGGGGGTGGATTAATACATGGCACGTATTGCCGGTGTAGACTTACCGCGTGATAAACGCATAGAAATTGCTTTAACATATATTTATGGTATTGGATTGACCTTATCAAAAGAAATACTCGCCAAGACAGGAATCAATCCAGATACCAGAACTCGGGATCTAACCGAAGAAGAAGTTGCTAAATTACGTGAAATCATTGACAAAAACTATCAAGTAGAAGGCGACCTTCGTCGGGAAGAAGCTTTAAACATTAAGCGGCTCATTGAGATCGGCTCATATCGTGGCAAGCGACATCGTATGGGACTTCCTGTACGCGGTCAGCGTACCAAGACTAATGCCCGCACTCGTAAAGGCCCGAAACGTACTGTCGGCGCTAAAAAGAAAAAGTAAGGAGGGGTAACCTTTGGCTCAAAAGAAAGCTGCAAGACCAAAACGTAAAGAACGTAAAAATATAGAACATGGTGTTGCTCATATCCGTTCGACTTTTAATAACACCATTGTCACCATTACAGATACCAGAGGCAATGCCATTTCCTGGGCAAGCGCTGGCGGACTGGGCTTTAAAGGTTCACGGAAAAGCACACCGTTTGCTGCTCAAATGGCGGCCGAAACCGCTGCTAAAGCTGCCATGGAACATGGCCTGAAACAAATTGAAGTATTTGTAAAAGGTCCTGGATCAGGCCGCGAAGCGGCTATCCGCTCCCTTCAGGCTGCTGGCCTTGAAGTGAATATGATTAAAGACGTAACAACCAGTCCGCACAAGGGATGCCGTCCACCAAAAAGAAGATGAGTTTAGGACAGGGGAGGTGTTTGGTAAGAATGGCAAACTATACAGGACC
>NZ_JBYKYF010000073.1:11408-12066 GCF_057736855.1 Sporomusa sp. | reverse complement strand
GCATAGTCCAATCCGGTCCGGCCATATCGCCATCAAATTTATTGCCCACTTCGACAACACGGCCATCAGGCAATACTACCTCCAACCCCAATACATAATCTCTGGTTATGCCGTATTTAACGCCGCGGGGGCCGCCAGCGCATTCAGCAATATTACCGCCGATGGTCGAGGTCTTAGCACTAGCCGGGTCGGGCGGATAAAAAAGTCCTGCCTGATTTACAGCATTAACTAAGCTCTCGGTGATTACCCCAGGTTCAACTACGGCTACCCGGTTGGCGGTATCAATCTCAATAATCCGGTTAAGCCGGGTAAGCACAAGGGCAATGCCGCCTTGCAGCGGCACCGAACCACCTGACAGGCCAGTGGCCGCCCCTCTGGCGGTTATTGGAATACGGTACTTTTGGGCCAATTTGACAATTGCCACAATCTCCTCGACACTACCAGGCTTAACTACTACATCGGGCGGAAAATCCCGGAAAGTAGCATCAAAGGAATAACAGATTCGGTCTTCCAGTTGATCCATAACGTATTGATCGCCAACCAGTTGTTTCAACTCAACCAGGATTTGCTGTTCCATATATCTCGCCTCCCTAGTCCAGGCCGTATGCTTGGGCAATAATTTCGGCCGTGTGTAATACCCGCAGGTTACTGCCCCGTT
>NZ_JBYKYF010000073.1:0-11398 GCF_057736855.1 Sporomusa sp. | reverse complement strand
GTAGCCAGAATTTCGGCACCTGTCGTTTCTGCGTTATCCAGTTTCCAATCGTTAATACTTCTGGCAATATCATAATAGGCCATACTGAAGGTGCCGCCGGCGCCGCAACATTTGGCCGCCTCCTTCATTTCTACATAGGTTACACCAGGAATGGCTTGTAAGAGCTGGCGCGGCTCTCGCGATACGCCCATGCCTCGGACTAAGTGACAGGGGTCATGGTAGGTAATGGTAGCCCGTACTTCTTTAAGATTCTGTTTCATCCCCATTTCGGCTACGAACTGGGTAATATCTTTGACTTTGGGAACCAGCCTTTCCCACATGTTTTGCACGGCAGGATCCTCAATTATGCTGCCATATTCGTGTTTTAAGGCGGCTCCGCATGAGGCGCAGCCGGTGATAATAGCATCATACTGGCTAGCTGCCAATAGTTTTACATTTTCTTCTGCTAGATACCGCCCCACCTGGTAATCGCCAGAGGTAAAAGCTGGTGTCCCACAGCAGCTCTGTTGGGCTGGAATAACCACTTCCACATCATGGGCTGTAAGGATTTTAACAATAGCTTCGCCGGATTCAGGATACACGTAATTGAGCATGCAGCCGCTAAAAAATGCCACTCTCCCTTTAGGAGACTGTACCTTGTTAATTTCCGGCAGTCGGCTTCTTAGCGGCGAAGTGGCTAAGGGCGGAATGATACGCCGTTGGCTAAGTCCGGCCCCTGGCAGGGGAATCCGTGCCACTTTTCCTCTGCCGTCAGGAGCATCTTTTAAGACCAGCCCTTGGAATACTGCCCCTAGCTTAAGTCCCAGATCAAACAGCCGGCGATAAGTCAAACCGTTAAAAATTAGCTTTTTGACCAGCGGCAATCCGTTGTTAGCTACCAATACCCGCCTGGCACTTAAAAATAACTCATCGGTTTTTACCCCTGAAGGACAGCCAGTAGTACAGGCTTTACAAAGTAAGCACTTGGACATCCTGGCCTGCAATTCAGGAGTCAGCGTTACATTCCCTTCAATGACAGCTTCCAGCAATTTAACTTTACCTCTGGCAGTGGTATTTTCATTATCAACAGCCTGAAATACCGGGCAAACGGAGCGGCAGTTGCCACAACGAATGCACTTAACCAGTTGTTTTTGCCACTTGGCATAATGCCGCTCCATTTACTTCACCTCCTGGCAGTTCAGGGGATTCAATATGTGCTTAGGGTCAAAAGCATCCTTGATCTGCCGCTCAAGTTCTGCCAAAAGGCCGCTCTGGTATTTTCCCGTCAAACGCTTATATTTGCCGGCAACCACCCCGCCTGCCTGCGTAAGGACTGCGGCAAGCTCCTCAATAAAGGCATCATCTGGTTTCGGTCCAGCAAACATGAGATTCAGCTTGCCTTCTGCTAGCTGACCAAATAGGCCGGCTTCAACCCCACGGCATCTGGCTAATTCATAAAAACTACGAATGAAATCCGCTTGGTGGGTAAAAGCCATTTTATATTCGTCAGTCAATACATAGTTATTAGTACCACGATATAATTGACTCCACCGAATTGCCATCTGCCCACACCCCTCATAGCTCTCCCGGATTGTGCCTCCATGCTTCGCTAGAAGAATAATAACATTCTGACATTGCTCAGCAACCTCTTCCTGCAATCCGTCAAATTCCAGCAGGACAAGCTGGCCTAGCGACGCCTCTTGCAAAAAAGCCTGCACCTTATTGTCTATCCACAACAAATATGCAGGAACTATACCACTTGCTTTCAAGTCGCTGATAAAAGCCAGCAACTCCTCCAGCTCGTTAAAGGTGGCAGCAAATCCAGTGCGGGTTTCTGGCAAGGGCAGCAACTTTAACAAAAAAGTAACCGTAATACCATAATCGGTATAAGGTGCATTGAAAAATCGGGTAAAATCATAACCAGTAACATTCTTAACGGTTTTGCCACCTGTTTTCAAAATCTCACCGTCAGGCAGTACAATCTCCGAGCCTAGCAAAAAATGCTTGGCACTCCCGTATTTGAGACTTGACAGATTGGAACAACCTTCATAAAACAACTGGCCCACGGTTTTGTCCTGATAAAAGGGAGTATCAGCTGGAACAAACCGCAAGCCCTGCTGCGCCAGTCTGCTTGCCAGTGTGCCAAGAAGAACACCAGGCCCAACGACGGCAACAAGGTTAGCAACATCAATTTCCATGATTTCATCTAACCCGGATAAATCGATAGTTACTCCCTCCATTTTGCCTGACCGGTATGTATATATGGGACTGCCGGTAGCGGCTGCTGTCCGCACTATATACCGTAGTTCCTCGATGGTTCGGGGAGTCACTGATTGGCTCACGCAAAGCCCTCCTTTACAGGCATTCTCTCACTGCTTATGAATAGTGGCAAAATAGGTACCACCATTACGTCATTACTGACAAACTATGGATTCTGTCAACTTCTGATTGTCTCTGAAGATGCTAAAAAAACACTCAGTAAGAGTGTTTTTTTAGCTTCAGACATCTGTACAGTGCGCTATCGTCCCAGTTTACCAAAACCTAACGATCTGTCGCCGATTATAATTTCACAAAACGAACCCGCAGAATACCTTCAATACCTCCGAGGAATTCCAAAGTCTCTTTCGAAACTTCAGAGTCCACAGTCAGTACCATCATAGCTTGTTGTTCTGTGAGTTTGCGTCCAAGCTGCATTGTGGCGATATTGACCTTGCCTACCCCCAATAAAGTTCCCATTTGTCCTACAACACCTGGTTTATCGATATTTTCCGCGATCAACATATAAGGAGCAGGATGCACATCAAATTCATAGCCATTGATTTCGACGATCCGTAGTTCCCCTAAACCGAAGATCGTGCCACTGATGGAAAACTCCCGGCCTTTTGATTTAACCTTGACAGTAATCAAAGTCAGATAATTTTCCACTTTCGATTCTTTGCTTTCGGTTACGGTAACGCCTCTACTTTTAGCGATCACACTGGCATTAACATAATTTATGCGTTCTTTAAGGACAGGTTCAAACAATCCCTTCAGTATAGCCAAAGTAATCACCGAGGTTTCCATAGCAGCAACTTCGCCTCTGTAGATAATCTCCACTTTATCTACAGCTTCTTTTTCCAGTTGGTAATACATCTTGCCAAGGGTTTCACCCAGCTTCAGGTAGGCTTTGATGGCATCCAGCTCCTGTGATGGCAAGGTAGGCAGATTGACAGCGTTTGGCACCATTTCCCCCCTTAGCGCAGCAATTACTTCTTGGGCCACGGTTATACCAACATTATCCTGAGCTTCGACAGTATCAGCACCGGCGTGCGGTGTCACGATAACATTGTCTAAGTCTAACAGGGGCGAAATGGCCTGCGGTTCCCCTTCAGGTACGTCAACAGCTGCAAATCTGACAATTTTTGCTTTTATTGCCTCTATCAGCGCCTCCTCATTGACAATACCGGCTCGGGCGCAATTGATGACCGTCATCCCCTTTTTTGCCACCTTAAACTGCTCTTTGCCAATCATCCCATAAGTTTCTTCCGTCTTGGGGGTATGCACGGTAAGAATATCACATTTTCTCATCAAGTCTTCCAATTTTTCTTGTTTCTCTACCCCTAGGTTCTTGAACCGGCTTTCGCTAATATATGGATCATAAGCAATAATATTCATTCCAAACGATTTCAGTCGGGTGGCTACCAGTGAGCCAATGCGCCCCAGACCCACAATGCCTACGGTTTTTCCCTGAAGTTCCATGCCTTTAAGACCAGTACGATCCCAAATCCGATCTTTGAGACGATTGTGAAGCTGCGGAATATTACGGCAAGTAGCAAGCAACAGGCCAATAGTCAGTTCAGCCGCAGACACGACATTAGATTCCGGGGTATTGACAACAATAATCCCGCGTTTGGTAGCACCATTCATTTCAATATTGTCAACACCATTACCTGCACGTCCTACTACCTTTAGCCGCGTAGCTTTCTGATATAATTCTTCGTTGACTTTCGTATTGCTTCTAACAATCAGGGCATCATATTCACCAATGATCGCCAATAATTCCTCGCGCGATAGGTTAGGCTTTACATCAACAATGGCGCCTTCTTGCGTAAGTTTTTCAATTCCCTTTTGAGCAATTGGTTCGCTAACTAATACTCTCATACATTTTCCTCCATTTTTCTTATCTGATATTCATTCGATTTCCACCGACCAGGCTGTCAGAACCTTTACCGTCCTGCGCCCTATCAGCATACGATTTACCTGCTGATAATAAAAAACTCACCCCAATCGAATTGGGGCGAGTTTTGCACCCGCGTTGCCACCCAGCTTAGACCGGAAACAATACATGTGCGCATAAAACAAAAAGTTCTCTATCCCTTTAGGGACGAGAACTATTCCCGCGTTGCCACCCATGTTGCCTTCCGGCCAACTTTATCCGCTGTACAGGGCGGAACCCCCCTGATTCATCACCAGACACTCCCAGGCGGAACCTTCATGGTCGGTGTACCGGCTCGCACCAACCGCCGGTTCTCTGAACACCTTGCATTCGGCTTCCTGTTCATCATGTTAAATATGAACTTACATTGATTATACTGTGTACACTAAGATAAGTCAAGTGTCTTTTATCAAAAGCGATGCTTTATATATCTTTTTTAATATATGCTGAAAACGGTAGTAACATTACATTTCCTGATAACGGTTAAGGCGTTTTTCATCCAAAATAACAATTTGCTGATCAATAAAATCTATAACTTTATCTTTTTTCATGGAACTAAGAACCCGGCTGGCAGTTTCCCTGGTTGTCCCCACCAAATTGGCTAAATCCTGACGGGTTATATCAATATCAATCCGAACTCCTCCAGGTACTTGTTGACCATACTGCTGAGCCAACCTGCCAAGAATTTGAGCGGTGCGGGCAAACGTGTCTGATAACGCAAGGGTTTTTATCTTCATTTGCGCATGAAGCAATTTCTTGCTCATGACTCTGATGATATGTAGAGCGATACGGGGGTTTTCGACAATTACGCTTTCCAGATCCGTATTTTTTATAATACCGACGACCGAATCTTCTAAAGCTACTGCCGTAGCCGGATAGGGTCCACGGTTAAAGAGCAGTACTTCAGCAAATACTTCACCTGGCCCTAAAATATTGATAATATGCTCTCTGCCGTCCTGAGCCATTTTTACAATTTTTACTTTACCACTTTTAACGTAATGGAAACCTTCGCCAGGCTCGCCTTCCATAAAGATAATCATATTCTTTTTGTAGCGACGTTCAATCGTGACCTTGTTAATGGCTGTCAAATCAGCCGGGTCCAGTTCTTCGAAAATCGGAAGGTGTTTTAAATATTCCAATTCTACCATGTGCATCGCTCCTCTTCATGAAGACTGTCGAACTGAAGTAATTCCATGTCTTGTATTGTAACATAAAATACAAGTCTTACATAGTGTTGGCGCCGCTTACAACCACCATGGAATGGCAACATTTTCGTTCATATGTACATAAGCATAACCTGATTTATACCATATAGTTCTAAGCAAATAGTATATATTCCAACAAAAAAACCAGCTTTGAAAGCTGGCCTTTTTTGTCTACAAAATGTAGAATTACATTCTGTTGATGTAGAAATAACTATGGCTTCTGCCGCGACGCGCCATCCACGGTATTAGGTAAAACCGGACCATGGAGGGCATAACGATTCTACCAAGCTACAAAGCGGTACAGCTTAATCAAATTACCTATTCCTCTGGATGAATAGCCTCAACTGGACAGACAGAAGCACAAGCGCCGCAATCAATACAAAGCGCGGGATCAATTACATACTGAGTATCCCCTGGTGAGATAGCCTCAACCGGACATACGGATGCACAGGAACCACATTGGATGCAGTCAGAGTTAATTTTATGTGCCACATTTCTTCCCTCCTTTTTCGGCAATGCCAGTGTTCAACCAGCCTTCACCGTAAATATACTCCTAAACAACCTACTGCGTCTGTGACAAAAATCATAGTCTTGCTGAACAGACTTGATTTATATGATAGTATTTGCACTTTCGCGGCTTTTAGGAGACAGTTATTAAGGAAATTATTGCATATTTACGATATAATCATAGTGTTTCACCAAACCTATATAAAAGGAGAGTATTATGCACAAGATGTACCAGCTACTATTAGCAATACTTATAGCGGCAGTTTTATCAATCCCCGCGAATGCGACGACTATTGTTAACGGCCAGTATAGCTCCCTCCCACCAGGGCCTGATGATGATGTAAAGGAAATCACCTATGTTGATAGCCACTACGAACGCCTAACTGATTATGCGAATGGTTATTCTCTGCTAGTCCCCAACGGTCTTAGGGTTGATGCCTCACGCTCGCCTGTAGTTACTGTGCTGGAAAATGATTCTTTGCGTATTGAAATCTTTTATGATAATTTCTCCGGCACATCTACTACCAGCAGCGACTATATGAGCTACAGCAACAGGTTCATCAACAATACCCGTTACCATACCCGACTTTATGAAAATACTTACCGACAAAATGGCTTTCTGATTCACCGTTTGCACTGGACACGTCCTAAACTTGTACATGTTCCTAATGACAAGAACTATTATGCCAGCATCGAGTTGGCTAAAAATGCCAAAGAGGTTTATACCGTTTTTATAAAATCAACCACACCTATTGAAAATGCTGAAACAATGGCCGCTAGCTTTCGACTAGTGGCCCGTCAGGGTACACCTCGTTTTGCTATGTCGTTTCTAAAGGAACATACGCCACTTAATGCTGAAACCCGCGCCTTTTATGACAAATTTTTTAGCATAAACAGCCCGCAGCGTTGGGGAATTTTTGAACCAAGCGCCCCACAGACCTTTGAGAAGCTGGATATGCTGGAAAAGCAGCTCAACTATATTTTCCCAATCCTGGTAAGGTACCAATCACTGGATAAAAATCTACCCATCCTTGCTCTTATATCTGCATATAAACGGGGCAGAGTTGCTGAACTTACTCTTCAGACCAGCCATAACTTTACCGATAGCACAGGAGTTATGTATGACATTTTGTCCGGAAAGTATGATGATTATTTCCAGCTTTATGCCCAACAGCTAATAGCTTTCGGCCATCCTGTACTATTTAGGCTAAACAACGAAATGAATGGTGACTGGTGTTCTTATTCCGCCTTTCATTACAGTAAGGACGCACAACTATACCAAGCCATGTGGCGGCACATCCGCCGCATATTTGATGATCAAGGCGTAGACAATGTGCTATGGGTATGGAATCCGCACGACTTATCTTTCCCTAACTTTAAGTGGAATCATTATCTGATGTATTATCCAGGCGATGAGTATGTCGATATTATCGGACTGACAGGCTATAATACTGGGACGTATTTTCCCGGAGAAAAATGGCGAGAATTTAGCCAGATTTACCCGGACATGTATGCCGAATATGACAAACATTTTGCCAAGCCATTTATGATTACTGAGTTCGGTTCCAATTCCGTCGGCGGCGACAAAGTAGCATGGCTGAAAACAATGCTTAAAGAAATAAGCCTACTGCCTAAAATCAAAGTGGCTATCTGGTGGAATGGTATCGACTGGGATGCTTTCGGTCAGCCTGGACGCATTTATCTTTTAGACGAAACTGAGGAAACAACAGCCGCATTCCGTCAGGGACTACAGCAATTTAGCCGCGAATAACCCTTATGACCGTTCGCGATTACGTTTGATGGAGCACATAATAAACCTTCTGGCTTCTACCCGGTTTACTGATTTATAACGCTGCATATCGCGTTCGGCTCGCTTCCAGACATTTCGCAAGTCTTCCGCCATGTCAGCAACTGCCGCCCCAATCGTTAGGCATAACGGCACTTCCGGGTTATGTAAGTTATGGGAATCCATATGGTTTTTAATATTTTTCTTGATATCTTCCGCCATCCCTGGCATAGTATTGGTAAGCAACACAACAAATTTGTCCCCATCCACACGGGCTGCCATACATTCTGGACCAGCCACGGTCTTAATAATACCGGCTGTAGCCATGATGGCAGCATCCCCAATTTCTTTACCCAAAAATTCATTAATAACTTTCAGGCCATCAATACTTAGAACAAGCATGATAGTATCAGGCTGTCCTTTACGGACAGCTATTCTTTTTTCAAATTCATGCTGCGAATATAAGCCAGTCATGGCATCTATAGCAGGAAGTACCGAAGTAGCAGGGTGACTGTCATACGGTTGCGAACTATAAGAATTCGGTAACACAACCTTCTCTGCCGGGGAGATGCGATCCATCCAGGTGTCTTTTGGCATTGTCGGTGGTTCGTACGATTGTTCGCCTGTTTGGGGCTTATAGGCCTTAGCCGCGATAGCCTTGTCTATTATGGCAGCAGGCGTTGCATCGGAAGTTGAAGTCGGCTGCGGTCTTGTTGCGGTAGATTCACTTGCGACAGCAGCTACAGATCGTTTACTAGCCAATGCAAGTTCTTGCTGCAGTATAGCTATTAATTCATCTTGTTTTGCCACAGATTTTTCCGTTGTTTCAGGCTTAAGAAACTGAGTAAGGGCTGTCGGTTGGCACATAACCCCAGACTGCAGTCTGTCTTTAGGTATTTCCAGACAAGCAGCAGTCTGTGCCCGCGAACGTCGCCAACAGTATACTATCAATAACAGCGGAATGATTCCAGCTGCGTATACGCTTCCCAACCATGTCAGCCAGCGCTTTAACGGCAGTTCGCCACCCTCGATTTCAGGAACAAATTTAGCTGCCATTGCTGCTATGTCATCTTGACGCAAGACACCGTACACAATGCCTGTTACTCTTTCGTATACAGTAACAGGTACTGCCAATACGGTAACATTTCCACTCTGCAACCACTCGTCTCCCGCGACTTCCCCCTTGTATTCCTTCCCAGCAACAGCTTCGACAAAATAAGTACTGTCAGCAATATTCCGGCCTACACGGCCAGTGGTTTCTACTCGAACTCTGCCCTTGGTGTCGGCATACCCTAACGCTAAAAAGCCTGTTTTAGCCGTAATAAACGAATCAAAGTCAGAAGCCATGGTATATCGATCACCAAACATCACCGAATTTAACTTAGCCAGTCCTCTTACTAAAGCAGCCTGGCTTTCCAGCCAGGCTGTAGCCGCTTCAGCCCTAAGGCGGGCATGTTCTTCTGTTCGAACCTGCTGTAAGGTGTTAGCCTGCTGATGCTCAACATAAATCACTCCGGCGCTGGCCATAAGCGGCAGTAATATAGCCACAATAACTAAAAATATGACAAACTTACTAACATTACTTTCTCTTATCATATATCCTCCTGCCTGTTCCGTGCTTATTAACCTTGGTCTTTTCAGTTTTCTGTATCTTGCTTCATACATATTAGTACATATTATTCAGCAGCTGGGCATACACATTAATAGTTATACATCTGAACTATTTTCTCTTATTAGTAAATTGCGAACCCGTTATCTCCTGTCTGTATGTAATATTTCACATATACCACAAATATCCTGCCTTTAACCTCTAGTCTTGCCCAGCATAAAATATATTAAATATGGGAGGTGAATACAGTGGCTCTGTTCCGTGCCTATAAAAAGTCACCTAAAAGTAAGGTTTTAGCCGAAACAACTACTGCCAACTCAGAACTATGTCCCAATCATCCGGATTTATTACTTCTGCGAGATGCCGCTGCCGATGAGCGAACCGCTATTGCGTTTTATCTTGAGGCTGCAAGAGAATCTTGCCTACAACTATTTCTGGATATCGCCTCAGACGAAATGCAACATTTTGCGCAGCTAATGCAAATGGTCTCATGTCTGGACCCCGTACAGGCCCAAAGTTTCAGGGATGCAGGTCTTGGCGCATTAACAATCACACGCCCGCCGCTTAGACCCAAAAATAAAAACAAAAAAATAGAAGATCCCCACGGTATCCTGCCTGATCGCCCAGAAATGGTAACTGTAAACTTTTTGACTAGGGCGGTCGTCGATGAATTACAGGCAATCAATAAATATCAGCGCTACATGCAGATTGCAGAAGATCAAACAGTAGCGCGCCTGTTTTGTCACATAATGAATTCAGAAAAGGAACATCTTGCCGAACTTACCGCTGCCTTGTTTGAGCTTACAAATGAGCCACTACCAGTTGAATAGGCACGTGTAGAAAAACCAATGCAATGACCCAGTAAAAGTTACTCCTATAGCGCGTCGCAAGCAGAAAGGATAGGTTAAATAACCTATCCTTTCTGCTTGCTGCCACGTTGTACAGGCTGTTTTCCCGCCTGTCCGTCCTTGACTTTGGCAGGAATGGCTGTAAGCATAACCTGATTACCTTGACAAGATACTTTTATCTGATAATCAATAATTCCTTCTTTGTACATATTAAATTTAAGTTCTAACAAGGCTTTACCGACAGCTTCTTTCAATTCTGGAGTAAAATATGCGCTGTTAATATCATCTGCCGGTTCCTTCCTGGATTTAACAGAGGGACGAACAGGCTCTTCCTCCAATGCAGTCTCAAAGGTTGGCTCTTCTACCCAACCTTTTAACATCTCAGCGTCGCTGAGATTTTTCTTGATTTTTCGCAACTTGATTACCTCCTGGAAAACGTATCACTAAACTCTGCTACTACATCGGCTAATACGTCAATAACCTCCTGCCTGTAATGTTCTCTAAGCGTCCGGGATATTTCCACCTGAAAAGCATTATAATTCTTCCCATACCCTGCGTATCGACTCCCTTCCCCCCAACGATGTGCCGCCAGCGACTGATTACCCACCCAATGTTTATCAAATACAATTTTCGTCCCTGGCAAAACTTCTTGGATTCGAGCTCTTAAGGTTTCCCCAAACCATTTTCTAACCCTGACTGAGCAGGTTTTACCGTAAATGGTACCGACTTCAATACTAAATGGCCCATGGACCTGGTCCTTCATTCCATGAATGCCAACATGCAGGTATGGTCTTGCCAAATGGTTGCTACCTGGTGCCAATAATCCCAAACTATATAG
Source organism: Sporomusa sp. (assembly GCF_057736855.1). NCBI lineage: Bacteria > Bacillati > Bacillota > Negativicutes > Selenomonadales > Sporomusaceae > Sporomusa > Sporomusa sp. Next base: position 431 of record NZ_JBYKYF010000073.1, on the reverse strand, counting down.
AAACTGGCTGATTACATCCCGATATTCCCACACTGCTTCATCATTCCCCTGACCAGGCGGCCGGTTAAGGTCGGCAATGGTACGCGAGACAATGCCAATAATACCAGCACAACCAGTTTGGGCCATAATTCCGGTCACAATCTCATCCGTAAAACGGTCGGCCCGCGGTGAAGCAGCATGTACGGCATCAACATGGCAGTATTGATTACCAAAAGCGTATTTAATATAATTGCCGGTTTTCAATAATTCCCGCCCTCCTGCAAATCTCTAAGATGCAAGAATATTGTTTGTCCTGTGTAAACCGGATATTCTCGTAAATTCTTTACCAATCCATGCAAATCCTGCAAAGAAAAAGGGGCTGTCGCGTTAAGACAGTCCCCAAATAGAAAAAACTGCAACCAGTTACTTCTGGCTGCAGTTTTTTTGTTGTA
>NZ_JBYKYF010000072.1:10625-12086 GCF_057736855.1 Sporomusa sp. | reverse complement strand
CTACCCGCCTATACCATGGCGGTTTCGGTGGTGGATGGGGGTTATCATGTAGACTCTCGCTTATTTCATATTCTCGATTCATAATTGCACCTCAATGTATTTCAAAATATATATTGATTACATAAACTTTGATTTAAACTTTTATTTTGTATAGTATAACAAATCTAATAGGCTTACGTAAACATAAACCTGAGTTTCATTAGCCCCGCTCAAGTAGTATAACGCAGCTTACGGCTTTGGAGCTGTAGCTGTAATAGGAAAAAATCCGTTACCGCTTGTTTTCAAGCCGTAACGGATTTTTTCTTCATGACCCATGATACACGCCATATCACAGGCTAATAAATATGTTTAGACTTTGAAGACCCTAACAGCATGTTGCAATTCCTCAGCCATTGTTGCCAAAGCTCGGCTAGAAGCTGCTATTTCTTCCATGAATGCTGACTGTTCCTCTGAAGTCACCGAAGCCGCTTCAGCTTGCCCCGCAGCTTCCCGGCTAATACGCTCAATATCCCTAACTGATGCCACTATGCTCTGACTTCCGGCTGCCATCTGCTGGATAGCTGCTGAAATTTCTTTAATTTGCGAAGAAACATGGCCGATGAGCGACACAATTTCCTTGAACGCCTCGCCGGCGGCATTTACTACATCAGTACCAACTTTCACCTCATGTGTACCATCATTCATGGCAATAACAGCATTTTCCGTGTCTGTTTGTATCTCTGAAATCAGGTTCGCAATTTGTTTGGCAGCTTCCTGCGACTGCTCAGCTAGTTTGCGAACTTCTTCCGCTACTACCGCAAAGCCTCTTCCTTGTTTCCCGGCACGCGCTGCCTCGATAGCCGCATTGAGTGCCAACAGATTGGTTTGTCCTGCAATCCCAGAAATCGTATCTACAATTTGACCAATCTCCTTCGAACGCTCACCAAGTTTCATCACTACCTGGGCAGAGTTCGAAACAGACTTCTCAATACTATTCATCTGATGTATTGCATCTTCTACTGACTTGTCTCCTTGACTAGCCGCATTTTTCGTCCTATCAGCCACACTGGATACTGCATTTGCATTGGCAGCAATCTGCTGAATTCCTGCTGACATTTGTTCAATAACGGTCACCGTTGTATCAATAGCATGTACTTGTGAGGCGGCACCTTGCGCAACCGCACTGATAGTAGACGCTACTTGGATCGTTGCCTGTGCAGATTGTTCTGCATTCGCAGTTAGCTCTTCTGACGATGCCGAAAGCTGTTCTGAGGTAACCTGAATTGAATTGACTATTTTCTTTAGATTTTCCTGGGTTTTGCGAAAAGCAAATGCTAAATTTCCTATTTCCGTTTCATCATGCTCAAGTTTCAGTGTATAGTTTAAGTTCCCCTCAGATAATGTCAGCATCCCCTTTTCCAGTTGCACAATAGGATTTATGATTTTCTTTGTAACTACTACCAGATGGAGAATATTAAAGAC
>NZ_JBYKYF010000072.1:10316-10615 GCF_057736855.1 Sporomusa sp. | reverse complement strand
ATCACTTGCTTGCTGTAATTCCCTGTTTGCCCGAGCCATGATTTGCTTTTGAAACTCAGTAATTGGTTCCATGATAATTTGCTTATTCTTTTCATAATTGCTATCAAACATGAGTCTGCGGGCAGTATCAAAATCCCCTGATTCGACGGCCTTCATGGCAGCTTCCTCAGTTTTAACTAATGCGTCTGAATTTTTTTTTGCCTTCTCAATAAGGTCGATTTCTGCTTGTGGCGCATTAAGCTCCTTAAGTCTTTGGATAACCTTCTCCCGGGTATTGGTTTCTTTTACCTCTCGCCAAT